>NZ_DATMTE010000614.1:0-2157 GCF_035564935.1 Chitinophaga sp.
GACAGAATCCGCTTATATCTCCCCAAATCATTTAAAATCCCAAAAAATCAAATCAGGGAAATCAGCGTAATCAGTTTAATCCTGAGTCAGACAGAATCCGCTTATATCTCCCCAAATCATTTAAAATCCCAAAAAATCAAATCAGGGAAATCAGCGTAATCAGTTTAATCCTGAGTCAGACAAAATCCGCTTTCATCGCCGAAGGCGATGCAACTGCCCGCCTATCAGCCTGCCGAGTGTTTGGATCGCCCAGTCCTGGTCATCGCTCCAGGGGTTGGCGTTGGTGAGGCGGATGCAGTGCTGGTAGCGGTCCTGGCTGGAGAATAAGGCGCCGGGCGTAAAGGTGATGCCCTGTTCTACGGCCTCTTCATGCAGTTGCCAGGTGTTTATTTTGGGGGGCAGCACCACCCACAAGCTGATACCTCCGTTGGGCCGCGTTAGTTGAGTGTCTTCGGGGAAGTACTCCTGTATAGCTTTCGTCATTTGCATGGTTTGCATGCTCAGCGATTGCCGCAGTGATTTCAGGTGAAGGTCCAGCCGCTGCTGATCCAGGAACTTACTCAGTACCAGTTGCGGCAGCATGCCGGTGCTGCCGGAGGTAACAAACTTCAGCTGGGAGATCCTTTCATGGTAACGGCCGCCAATGATCCAGCCTACACGGAGCCCGGCCGCAATGGATTTGGAAAAGGAGGAACAGTAAAGTACCAGCCCTTCTTCATCATACGACTTCACCGTTCTGGGTCTTTCCGGTGCGAAGTGCAGATCGCCGTATACATCGTCTTCTATCAGCGGTACCTGGTACTTTTTCAGCAGCTTTGCCAGCTGTTCTTTGGCGGGGTCGGGAATACAGCAGCCCATGGGGTTGTTGTAGTTGCTAACAAAAAGACAGGCCTGCACTTTCTTTTGTTTGAATGCGTCTTCCAGTTTTTCCAGGCTCACACCGGTTACCGGGTCGGTTGGGATTTCCATGGCTTTCATACCCAGGCTTTCAATGGCCATCAGTAACCCGAAAAAGGTGGGCGACTCAATGGCAATGGTGTCGCCTGCTTTGGCTACGGCACGCAGGCAAAGACTGGCAGCTTCTATGGCTCCATGGGTAACAATAATATCCTGCGGCGATACGGCCCGGCCCCAGTTGAGGCAATGCCTGGCAATATGTTTCCTGAAAGGCTCATGCCCGTACACATCACCGTAAGGGATAAACGAAGTATCCAGCTCACGGGCAGCCAGCTGCAGCGCCTTTTTCAGTTTTACGGCAGGCAGCAGCACAGTATCCGGTGATGCGCCTATCAGTGAAATGGTTTTATGCGATCCGCTGGTTTGGCGGAACATCGCCAGCTTTTCATTGATCTGTACCTTAAATGGGGCAGGGGAAGGGTTGGTGACCGGCGGCAGCTCAGGCCGCAGTTTTTTTGAATAATGTACAAAGTAACCCGATTTTTCCCGCGGCACCACCCAGCCTTTCTTTTCCAGGTGCGTATACACCTGCAGGGCCGTACTGATGCTGATGCCATGCTCCTGGTGCAGCGACCTTAACGAAGGGAGCTTATCTCCCACAGCATATACGCCCTCACTGATCATATGCTGGATCTTCTCCGCGAGTTGCAGATATATAAACCCGTTATTTTTTTTCATCTTCCCAAAGTTAATCTGTTATGGTTTAATATCGGTAATTCTGTATCTGTTTTGGCGCCGTTTTTTGCTGTTATTTTGTATGTTCTAAACCCGCAAACATGACTGTTGTTAAACAAATTGCACAAACGCTGGTACAACTTTGCAGAGCGTGGAAGTTCCCGGAAGCGCAGGCCACCCTGTTTCATGAAGACGCAGTGAACCTGGAGCCCGACGGCCGCACCACTACCGGCCTGGCGGCTATTATGGCTAAAGAACAGGCGTTCCTTCACAGCATCACCGAAAGACATCTGCTGGAGATCTCCGACCCGGTGGTGGCCGACGAATATTTCGCGGTGCAGTTGCTGATGGACGTTACTATTAATGGCATCGGCCGCCGCACAAGAAATGACCTTTGCATTTATAAAGTACACGGCGGAAAAATTATTCATGAGCAGTTCTTTTATTAAGTCATCATCTTAAAAAATATATAATTATGGAAGCAAGAATGGATGTTTATAAATTGTTACCCGGCGCATTTAAAGC
>NZ_DATMTE010000615.1:0-10370 GCF_035564935.1 Chitinophaga sp.
TTGTTTAACCCGCCGGTAAATTTCGGTTGTGCATTCCCAAGGATCGTTTGGTCGCCGGCATTCACTATGCCATCTCCATTCAGATCTTTTAATTTTTTTGTTCCGGGCGCGGGGATCCCTACGGATGGCGTATTATCCGCCACTCCTTTTTTTAGTATATATGCGCCGTTGGCAGGGTTATAGTCAAAATCATCCAGGGTATACATCCCATCGGCTTTGTATCCCCAGATGGTGCCTACAGGCTGCCCTACCTGTACCAGGTATTCATTGCCCATCCCCCAGCCGGAACTGGCAAAATAATGATCGGCAACATTCGATAGCCTGGTTACTTTGTTGCGGTTAGCGGATATATTAAAATTAATGTCCCACTTGAAATCCTTTTTCGAAAGCGCCACTGTACTTAACTGCAATTCCAGGCCACTGTTCCTTACGCTGCCCACATTCTGCAGTTGCGTACTGAACCCTGCATTGGCGGCAATGGGAACGTTGATCAACAGATCGCGGGTGTCGTTCATATAGGCGTCTATACTTACCTGCAAACGGTTTTTGAAAAGCCCTGCATCCAATCCTATATTACGCGACAGGGTTGATTCCCACTTCAGGTTGGGATTGGCCAGGGTAGTTATTGCATAACCCGGAACGAGGGTATTATTCAGGCTGTAAGGTGTGCTGTTAGACCTGTACAGGGAAGTATACAGGAAATCACTGATCCGGTTGTTGCCCGCCAGGCCATAACTAAGCCGTAGCTTAACATCAGAAGCAAAATTATTCTGCTGAAAGAAATCTTCGTTTGAGATTCGCCAGGCAACGGATGCCGATGGGAAATAGCCCCATTGATGACCCGGAGCAAACTTTGAAGACCCGTCTGCCCGGAGATTGAAAGTAGCCAGGTATTTGTCTTTATGACTATAGTCAACCCTTGTGAAAAAAGACATGATCCTGCTTTTCGCATCCAGGGAAGCAGGATAAAGGGGAACAGAGCTACCCAGGCTCAATTGCGAAAAGGCCTTTTCAGGTGTTATGCCTACCGGGAAATATCTTACCTGGTCTGTTTGTGAATTGGATGAAACCTGGTATATCTCCTGCCCTAACAACGCATTGATAGTATTATTCCTGTGAAAATCTGATTTGAATGCGCGGTTATTAAAACTAAGCACCGCATTTTCATTAACGGAGGTTGTATTGCTGTTAATAAGATTGATGATTGGTTTTCCTGCACTGTTGGTAATGGCATTCCAGGTGATATAATCGTCGAATGAATTGAGTTTCCCATCGTTTTTGTTAAGACCGCCGGTAACACGCAATGACAGGTATGGAGTGAATGAAAACTGGAGATAGGAGCTGATGGTGGTATTGATGGACCGGTTACGGCGATAAGACGCTTTGGAAAATTCGATGGGATTGATAAGGTAATATCCTGTTGCGTTGGTCTGGGCAAAATAAGCCGCGTCATTGGAACTGTTGGGATCGTCTGAATTTACCAGGAAAGGCCGGTATTTCACAGAATTGCGCAAACGGTTGTTGGTTACATTGCCTGATGCGCTTGTCCCTGGTCCCATGATCGACTGGTCGTTATAGGAAATATTAAGCCCCACTTTAAATTTATCCGAGACTGTATGATCCAGCCGCATATTTAAAAGGTTCCTTAAATAACTGGAATTGATCATTACACTCTGTTCGTTATTATTAGTATAACTGATATTAAAAGTGGTCGTTTTGTTTCCGCCGGTAACGCTTACGTTATGGGTTTGTGTAGCTGCGCTCCGCCCGAACGAGAGTTGTTGCCAATCCACATAGGGAGCGTTCCTGATAGAATCCAGTCCGGCCCAGCTATTACCATATTGAGACGTAAACGCAGCACTGTCGGATAGTGTGTTCCTTGTTTTTTCCCAATTGTATTCGATAAATTCCCTGGGATTCATTACATCGAATTTTTTAGCCAGTTTATTGACACCATAAAAATAATTGTAAGCCACCACCGTTTTCATGGATTTGCCGCCTTTAGTGGTAATGATAACTACACCATTGGCGCCCCTGGCGCCATAGATAGAAGTAGCAGCTGCATCTTTCAATACATCTACAGATTCAATATCCTGGGGTGCTAACTTTGAAAGTGCATCTTCCACCTGGACACCATCTACCACATACAGCGGCGTGTTATCCTGGGTAATAGAACCACCTCCCCGGATCTTGATGGTAACAGCTGCACCGGGACCGCCTTCAGTAGTTGAAATATTAACGCCGGCCAGCCGGCCTTCCAATGCCTGCATAGCGGAAGTAAGAGGAATATCCTTTATCTGACCTGCATTTACAGATGCTACGGATCCGGTAAGATCACGCCGCCGCTGGGTGGCATAGCCCACCACTACCACATCATTCAGCTCCTTCGTTTTTACGACCAGTGATACATTCACCGCCTGGCCTGCTGTTACCTGCACTTCTTTGGTAACAACGTTCATAGACGAAAATACCAGGGTAGCCTGTGTGCCTGAAATACGGATGCGGAAGTTACCACGGTCATCAGTATACGAAAAATTATGCGTTCCCTTTTCCGTAATGGTAACGGCTTCTACCGGCTCTTCCTTTTCGTTGGTAACATGCCCGGTAACTACATTGGTAACCGGCGGAGAACTTCCCTGTTGCTGAGCGGATGCAGTAATGAAGAGATACTGTATACCCATGTAAACAAGTGCCATCCTGCAGGACATTCGTAAAAAAATTTTCATAACGGAAATCTATTTTTAAATTATAAAGAGACAGCATAGGTGCGGCGCCTGATCAACGCTAACTTATAAGAGCGTACCCCAACTTTTCATAACGTTTGCGCCCTGTTTTTCCTTTTTGTAAAAATAGTTACAACATTCAATGGGAACACGGCTTTCTTTTATCTTAAAATGGCTGTTTTTTACGCTACAGCGACTTTATTCAAAATTCACACACCAATGGATGTACCTTGACAATTACAAGTATAACCCTACGGGTATGCTCATATCAACCTAAAAAAAGAATTATTATAAAAAAGCGACTATTTACGCTAATGCAGATACTCATAAAAACACGTTTCATATGAACAATAAATTTGAGCTTTTGCTCCTGGCTACCGGCTGGGGCTTTACCGGCACTCTGGATGAATTTTGCAATAAGTCCAGGAAAGAAGGGTATAACGGCATCGAGGTGCTGTGGCCGCGCGAAAAGAATGCACAGGAAGAACTGTTTGCTGCACTGAAAAAATACCAGCTGGAGCTGGGCTTGCTGTGCGCTGGCTTCGACAGCCATTATCAAAAACATTTTGAAGAGTTTGTTACCATGATTAACGATGCCGCCACACAAACCATCCAACGGCCGCTTTATATCAATTGTCATTCAGGAAGGGATTATTTCAGCTATGAGCAAAACAAAACATTCATCGATCATACCATCAGGCTGTCTGCGCAAACCGGTATCACGATATGCCACGAAACACACCGTTCAAGAATACTTTTCGCAGCTCCAGTAGCCAGGCATTATATTGATACCATCCCGGAGTTGCGCATCACTTTTGATGTATCCCACTGGTGCAATGTGAGTGAAAGCCTGCTCGATGATCAGCAGGAAACCCTCGACCGTACTTTGTTGCGTGTAGATCATATCCATGCGCGCATTGGTCATCCGGAAGGGCCGCAGGTAAGCGATCCCGGGGCGCCTGAATGGGAGCCTGCACTGAATGCGCATCTCCGGTGGTGGGATCAAATAGTGGATGCGCACAGGAAAGCAAATAAACGGATTACGATATTAACTGAATTTGGTCCGCCTGATTATATGCCCACTCTTCCTTACACACGTGAGCCTTTAGCAGATCAGTGGGCTATTAACGTTCATATGATGCAATTGCTGCGGAAGCGGTACCTGCCCTGAATTTACAGGACCCTCCGCTGGAGGGTCCTGTAGTACATCTTCCTGAAAAAAAATTATTCTCAAAAGCAACGCCCGGGAAAACCGTTTAATAATTCAGATCGTTGGCCCAGGCCATCCAGCTATGATTGATAAGATTGCTGTAATTGTTTTTATACATAGACTTGTAGATAAAACCCATATTGGTGGTATTCCAGTCGTGCCAGCACAACCAGCCTATTACATTGGGATAGGTGGTGCGGATCTTTTCCGCCAGGAGGTTATAGTCAAAAGTACCGTTCAGGGTAGAGTCGCTGTTGCCCCTAACGCCATGACCGGTGCCAAACTCTGTCAGCATAATGGGTTTGGCCAGGGTTCTCAGTACGCTGTAATCGTTGATGGTCATGTTATCATCATATACATCCGCGCCCACAATATCCACATAGCCGGTACCGGGATAATAATTTGTATAGGCGCCATCTCCCACTACATTATTGTTGGGCGCATATATCCAGATAAGATTATTTAAGTTTTTGGTGTTGGTGAAATAATCGAACAGATCCGCCCACAAGGCCCTGAAGTTGGCGTAATTGGTAGTGTAATACCAGGTCCAGCTGCCATTCATTTCATGGAAAGGCCGGTATAATATACTCACTCCATTTGTCTGGAAATAGGCTAGTTTGGCGGCCATAGCATCCATATTACTCACCCATTGCGCCCTTAGTGATCCGCCCGGCAGTAATGCGCTGAGATCACTCCCGCTGGAAATCCCGGGGTTATTGAGCCCACCGCAGATTTCAATAATACATTGATGCTGCTGGTGCAGGTCTTTCAGGAATGGAGAATGGTAATTCCAGTTATCAATATCATTAAAGTCGGAGCCCACTATAGCCGGGTATTTGCCGGTAGCCTGCGCAAAAGGATGAATGATCTGATCATCTCCCAGCTTATACTGTGTTTTATTGGAGATGTTACTGTTTTGCCCCGCCAGGATCCGCTTACCCGGTTGATTTTTCAGATTCTGTATAAACCTTAACAGGGAGTCGGTTGCGGGGTTCAGCGCGGGATTAGCCCCCATGGCTACAGCGCCGCCAGTAGACAAAGACAGCTTATCTGCCTGCACCGGGGAGGCATTCATGTTTGCATGTTTATCGCAGCCGGATATGACCAACAGCTGCATGAACGTAAAAAGGCTTGTGATAATGGTTTTCATAACGTTTCATTTTTTAGGTTGACAAATGCGTATCCGCAAGCGTTGCCTTGCTGCCATTAAGATACGTACATCCTTATGGTTATGTTAAGGGGAAGTCGCTTCAGCGTATAAAACAACTATTTTAAGATAAAAGAAAGCGGTGCTCCCGTTAAAAGTTGTCCCTATTTTTACAACGGAAATACAGCGGGTAAACGTTATGAAAATAAATACACGCTTATACTATGAAGTGATAATAATGCCGCTATTCAGTATAATGAATTAATTTCCGTCTTCCCGGGTTCATGTGTATTTAAACCCGGGTATTAAACAGCATCCACGATACTAATATGAAAAGATACTTTTTCCGGGCAGGTCTGCTCATGCTTCTTATTACTTGTTGTTGTGTCCGTTTGATGGCCCAGTCCCGATGGCAGCTGACAGATTTTGCCATTGATCTGAACCGGTTGGTTACGCCTCCCAATCACCTTTGGGTAGGAAGCGGTTATACCAGTGTAAACCCCGTTTTGAACTCGGTATTAGGAGTGGGAGATGTGATGTCGCCGCCTGTTTCCGGCCATGGGTTTAAGTTTGAAGCCTTGTTTATAGCAAACGGCGATACCATCAGGGATCATTTTGTGTGGGGTGGAAAAGTCAGGAATATCCTTTATACCGGCGGGCAATGGCAACCGGACAGGGTGATACGCAGGGGTACCTATCACAGGATGCATGCCGGCGGACTGCTCTCTTTTGAGATCAGGTCGTACCTCATACCCCTGGCCAACAGGGCTGGCTTTTTAATACATTACGAAGTAAAGAACAGAACAGCTGCACCTTTGAACCTGGCCATGATCCCTTTGATAACCAGCGGGAAGCCGGCCGTATATCCGTTGAAGGAATGGGGCTTTATGCCCCCGGCTGATCCGCGGAACAATGATACGGTAAAAGTGAATGTAATACAGGAAGGGCAACGCCTGAATATAGCCCCGCAGCAAAGTGGCACGGCCTATGCAGCCGTGGTGTTTGGAAACGATGCCGTATCCGCCCCCGGCGGTTTGCAGGCGTGGGAAAAACAAACAGCCACTATATGGCAAAAGCGGCTGGAATGGGCCTTGAAAAATATTCCCGTATTAACTTCAGACAATGCAGCACTTGAAAGTTATTATAAGAGATCTGTTGCATCCGGGTTGGTATGTATATGGGAGAAACCGGATTTCAAACTGCATCCTACCCTTGTTACCAGCGGCCTGGACGGAGGCGGCATGAACACTTATTTATGGGATGTGGCCGGGTATGCACCGGGACTTGTTTCCCTGATGATGGGAAACAAGCTGCTTGATATAGCGCGTACCATGACAGACATCGATCTTGAGAAATATTATGCTTTTGCCCAGGATGGAACGGGGTTGGGCGTAAGATATGCCTACAGCACTGCAGCCTTTACTTCGCTCGTATATGCGATCGCCTGCCAGGATAGTGTGTATCCTGACCTCTTTGCACAGGTGAAAAAACTGGTGCTGAGCGATGAAAAAAGACCCATGATAAACGGGGTGATAGACTACGGGGATCAGCATAATTTACTGGAGATGCGTGGCATGGGCTGGGAACATATGGTGCCAAGCCCCAATGCAGAACGGGTATGGTGTTTGAGGCGGCTGGCAGATATGGGAGAAAAGATCGGCTATGATAAAACTAGCATCCAGGAATGGAGAAAAAAAGCGGATGTTATTACAGCCGACATCAGGAAAGCACTATGGGATGAAAAGGCAGGATGGTTTGTATGTAAATATCCAGATGGACATAAGGAAACTGTTTTTTCTATCCAGGTGTTCGATATACTCAGGACCGGCGTATGTACTCCTGCCATGGAAAAAAAGATGCTCGAACAACTGGAAGAAGAAAAATTCCTTTTCCCTTACGGGGTTAGCAGTGTATCCAAAGCAGATTCCATTCATTATGAAGTTACAGATACCGACTGGAGCGGCGGTGGCGCCTATTCAGGAGATCTTCCCCAGCTGGCATTGGATCTTTATGAAAAGCGGCTTCCGGCCAAAGCCTGGGACGTATTAAAACGCCAGTTCTGGATAGGACAGCAACTCCCCTATTTTCCGCAGGAACATTTTTGTGACCGCCCCGGTTCACCGGCCTATAAAAGGGCTAATGTTGTTTCCGGCTTAATGGGGGCGGCAACTGTTCTGTATGGAACAGCCGGACTGGATCCCCGGCTGGACGGTAGTTTGTGGATCCATCCACAGCCCGTTACAAACGATAAGGTGAAGATAAAAGGCTTCGTTCACCGTAAACATGTGGTAGATGTGGAGTTCTCAGATTCCTTTTGTAAGATCATCCTGGATGGAAAAGTAAAGTATCAGGGAAAACCCGCAACTATAAAGATATTCTGATCATGGGTGTCAAGAAATTCTTACTGAAAAATTGTATCAGGGACGATGAAGCCTTCCATCTGGCCAGGGTTACCATTCATTCGCGCCACGACCTTTCACTGCACAGGCATAATTACGCCGAGATCTTCTGGGTGGAAAGCGGGAGCGGCACTCATTTGATCAATGACCGCAAAATAATGCTGGAACCTGGCCATCTTGTTATGATCCGCCCGGACGACCAGCATACTTTCACTTCCGCAAGAGGAGGCCTTACGCTCATGAACCTCGCTTTCCCGCTGGATACCTTACACCATTTACGGAACCGCTATTTTGCCGGCGTTGATTCCTTTTTCTGGACCCCGGACGTTGTTCCCTACCAGATACTGCTGGCCGTGTCTTCCGTACGCCGGATCTCACAACGGGCAGAAGAGGTATTGCAGAACCGCAAATCCAGCTTTTACCTGGATCATTTGCTGTTGTTCATTTTCCGCTTATTGTTTGATAACGATAACCTGCCGGCCGATCAGAAAATACCTTCCTGGCTGAATCATGCCATCAGAGGCTTTTCCACGCCGCCTATGTTTAAACAAGGCGTACGCGGTTTTGCCGTTCTGGCGGAAAGGAATATAGACCATGTGAACAGAACAGTGCAACGCACCCTGCATAAAACCTTAACAGACCTGGTGACCGAGCTACGCATGAACTTTGCTTCCAAACAACTTTCTATCACCAACACGCCCATTAAAACCATCTGCAATGATTGCGGATTCACTAACCTTGGGCACTTCTACAAAACCTTTAAAGAGGTATATCACCAAACACCATCCGCATACAGAAGAAGTAACCAAACGATTGTATAGGTCGTTATAGCGTAAAAAACAAAGGTCACGGAATAAAAGATAGGCCGAATTTCCATACGTGTACTTACTACATTTACATCAAAAAAACGGTATGGGAACGGAAGTAAACACAAGGCCCTCTCAGGAAGAAATTTCCTTTTATAAAAACAATGGATACCTGCTTACCAACAGGCCCTTATTTACAGAAGAAAAATTCAGTAAGTTGTTCACCATTTTTGAAGAGCACCTGAATAACCGGGGCAACCTGAAACCGGATGAACTGGATGTACCTCATATGAAGGATGCACGTTTGTTTGAATTTCTGATGGCTCCCGAGATATTAGACATTGTGGAAGGATTGATAGGTCCGGATATAGGACTGTGGAGCAGCCACTTCATTTGTAAAGAGCCAAGAACAGGAAAAAAAACACCCTGGCATGAAGACAGTGCCTACTGGAAAGGCCGCTTCAACCGTTTTGACAGTATTGTTACGCTTTGGCTGGCCATCGATGAATCTGTAAAAGAGAATGGTTGTATGGGCGTAATCCCCGGTTCGCACCATAACGGCTTTTCTGAATATGAAAAGATGGATACAGATCACAGCATTTTTAATATTGAAATAAAAAAATCGGCTGTTGATGAAAGCAAAGTAGTATGGTTTGAGCTGGAACAAAATCACTATTCCCTGCACGATTCCCGTATTATTCATGGAGCCAATGCCAATACAAGCGAAAAAAGAAGGACCGGGTATACCATGCGGTATTTTAATACCGGCCTTATTATGAACCAGCAACATCCCGATAACATAAATCATAAAGTATACCATTGCCGGGGAGAAAACAGGGGCAATAACCCGCTGATTTTTTTATAACCCGTTTCTATTATCAATGTCCCCGTTTGAAAACCCGGAGTAACCATATTTCCCTGTTCCGTTGTATGGCTCATTGTACTTATTCCAGAAAGTAAGCAATAAATGATCTGTCGGAATACCAGTAAAAAAGGATTGCTTAAGCAGTCCTTTTTCTATATTTACACAAAACGCCGGATAACCGTCAATCATTATGGAACAACCTTCTATGATCGTAGCGCAACTTAACGAAGCCCTGAGAAATAAGCTGGAAGCCTCCAGGTGTATTACCGGCAAAGACTGGAAGAATTTGTTGGATGGAGCCTTTCCAAACAGATGAATCCATAAATAACCTCCGTCTGTCAACAGCCATATTTCTCCTGCTGAAATTTCTTGTTTCAACTCCCCTAAAGGGTTTTATTAACCCATATTTTAACGATTGCATTTTTTTTTAGTAATATCGTAACCTGTTTCATTTATAATATTGCCTGTTCAGGCAGGAAGTAAGGATATTTATGGTGCAAAGTGTGAAAGTGATTTTTTCCGTTTTATTGATGTTGAGTAGCTTCCTGGGGGAAGCCCATCCCCTTCAGGATACAGTTAAAAAAGAACAAAAGGTTGTTTATCTTTTCAGTGGTATCGGGGCAGACTCAACGATATTCATGAACCTGAAACTTCCGGGTTATCACAAAGTTTACATCAACTGGATCCCGGCGTTGCCGGATGAATCTTTAACGGAATATGCCGGCCGGATAAAGAGCCAGATCACCGTTGAAGATCCTTATATAATCGGGCTTTCTTTTGGCGGCATTGTAGCCGTGGAAGTATCGAAGCAGGTCCACGTAAAAAAGATGGTACTGATCTCTTCGGTCAGAACAAGGGATGAATTGAATAAAAAGCAGTTCTTTTTCATGAAATTAGGCTTATACCGGATCATTCCCGCTGCCATGATAAACCGTGCTAACTTTCTCACCTATAGCTATTTTGGCGCCCATTCCCTGAATGATAAGAGAGCGCTGACGAAATTATTGCGGGATACCGATGTTTCTTTTTTCCGCTGGGCGCTGAAAAGTATTTGTTACTGGAAAAATAAAGAAATACCTGAAAGAACAATACAGATACATGGTACGGCCGACAGGGTGATCACCGGCAGGCGTGTGCATCCTGATTACCGCATTAAAGGCGGGGGACATCTGATGGTTTTTAATAAAGCAGATACCATCAGTAAAATCATCACAAATTAT
>NZ_DATMTE010000616.1:0-2975 GCF_035564935.1 Chitinophaga sp.
ATCTGCAGCTGGCTCTTTTTGCCCTTTCTTATAAAACAAAGGAGCCACGCCTGCATTCACACTATTCGCACTGTCGGGTTGAAGATCGCCATAGTACACGGTAGCCACCCCATACCCTGCCGCAATGATCTTTTCTATGCACCAATCGTTGCTTTGTATGCCACGTGAAGCGGCTGTTGCCAAATGATCTTTATAGGCAGGCTCAGGGGCATATTTAACCCACCGTTTTGAAATGAGTATTCCGGTGTCGGCATTGACAACCTGGTTACCTCCAAAGTTCAATCCTACAAACATTGGCGCAGGCTTGTTCCTTTTATTAGGCAGGTAGAGTAAAATATCCATGTAATATTTTCCATCCCGCGAAAAATAGACGCGCACCTGTTTCCGGGTAGCTGTTCCATTTAATGCATGATGACTCACCGACATTGATACAAACCTCAACGGTATATGCTTTACAGGAGTTTTGCCCTGAACATTTTCTTCAAATAATGCTGTTATTTCGGGCCGGCGGATCCTCTCCCAATCTGCAACGGTATTTATTATTTTACCCGATTCCGTACGCATCACATCCGGCAGATGGTAATCAACCGCTGCTTCATTTGATTGTTGCGCCAAACAGGCAGGAAGGATTGCCATCTGTATAAGAAAGCCCAGGATGATTTTTTGTATCATGATCTATAAATTACCCAGGTAAGATAATAATAAACAGGAATTGACATAGAGAGTAGATTGATACCAGGTAGAAAAAACCCCTCCCTCCCCCAGGCATAACGCTGAAATTAGTTTTATCAAACACGTTAATATTAAATTAACAATGGAAGCCTAATTTCGGCGCTGGTAATTCTCATACTGAATGAAACATGTAAGCGAGCAGGATTTATTGCAAATGATCCGGGATTCGGATTATGCCGCATTTGAAGAATTGCATCACCGCTACTACAGTTTGTTATACACCATGGCTGCCAAAAAAACAGGGGATCGGGACGAAGCCTACGACCTGGTGCAGAACATGTTCATCGAGTTATGGGAAAAGCGGGCGGACTTCACCATCACCAACACCCTGGAAGCCTGGTTGAAAAACCGTGTGTGGTTCAAGTTGTCGGGATACTTCCGGGCGAAGGGCCTCCGGGAAAAACACCTGCACAACTTCTCTCTTTTTTTACAGCAGAAACAAACAGTTTATATCCCTGAAACAGAACTACAGGAAATTACGGCGCAATACGATACCATGATCGCGGTTATTAACCGGACAGTGGAAGACATGCCCGTTAAAATGCGGGAAGTTTTCCTGTTAAGCAGGCAGGAAGATCATTCTATCGCTGCTATTGCAGTGATGCTTGGCATTTCTCCGAAAACGGTAAAGAATCATATTAATATTGCTTTTAAGCGCATCCGGAAGGCGGTAGCGCAATCCTCTCTACCCATGGCCGACCTGTTGCTGATGATCTGGCTGATGCAGGCTTAACGATTTGGTAACATCACTTTACTGGGCCCTGCCGGTGTTTCATGCTTATTATCAGTATGGAACCCAACAAACAACACTTTCAGGACCTTTTTAACCGGTACCTCCAGGGAACGGTTACGGAGGAGGAAAAAGTCCGGATCTCCCGCTGGCTCTCCCAGCTGGATGCGCTGGATGAACCGCTGACCGCCGAACAGCTGTATGCCAGGAAAGTCCTGTCCCAACAGGAATTACGGCAACAATTGTCTGATAAAAAACCGGTTGTTGCCGGCAAAACCAGTATCATTCCTATAGGCAGATGGCTGGTGGCCGCCAGTGTCATGATCGCCATTATTATATCGTCTGTACTGTTCTGGTCAAAACCCCGGCAGACAAACAGCCCCCTGGCTTACCAGGTAATCAGCACTGGCCGTGGTGAAGTTAAAACCGTGACCTTGCCCGATGGCACCAAAATCACCCTCAACCATCACAGCTCCGTCAGATTCCCGAAAAAGTTCGGGCCCTCTAGCCGCAGCGTATCGCTAACGGGTGAGGCTTTTTTTATTGTTACCCATCAGGCGAACCGCCCGTTTATTGTACAGGCAGGGCATATCCGGACCAGGGTATACGGCACCGAATTTAATATTACCGCCTACCCGCAGGCGACCGACTTGCGTGTGGCTTTAAAAAAGGGCAGCATCGGCGTATGGGAGCCGAACCATCCAGAAAAAAAGCTGGTTCCGGGCCAGCAGTTCATCCATGGCAATACAACGGATGCGTCCAGGATCCTGGCCGCTGAAGTGAACGATATCGGCGCCTGGATGACGGGCAGGTGGGTGTTTACACAACTGCCTTTGAAAGATGTGCTATCGGCACTGGAAAACAGGTACGGGATACATTATACATTTCCGGCTGCACTGGGGGAAAAAATAATAACGGCGAAGTTCGATAACGTACCACCCGAAACCATCCTGGCGCATTTGTCTTTTGGCTGGGATTTTCAGTGGAAGCAATCCGGCGACACTATATACCTGCAACAGGCTACTCACACTACACCATAAAAAAAGCATTGCTCTCGCGAAGCAATGCCCACATGTAAATGTTTCACTCTTAAAAAAGAAATGCTTTCAAAGTTATGTCAAAAAATCTATTCTGTAAAAAGACAAGGCTATCCCGGCTCACCGGCTGGCTATTGTGTTGCTGCCTCCTCTATGGCGGCCAGGTGTTATCACAATCCGCCCGCATTCACCTGCAGCGGACAAGCCTGGCGAAGATCGCCGCCAGCCTGCAGCAGCAATTTCCCGGTTATAATTTTTCCTTCGACCAGCCATTGTTTGAAAAAACAATGGTGGAAAAAGCCCAGGCCGAAGCAGGTACCCTCAGCGGGCTGCTGGATGTATTAAAACAACAGATCGGCTTACACGCCCTTTCAGATGGGAAAAACATCACCTTGAAATATGTACCGCTCCAAATAACGTCCAGGTCACCCCGGGCAAACGGGATCTTTTCCGGTAAGATACTGGCGGATGAAAAC
>NZ_DATMTE010000617.1:0-8729 GCF_035564935.1 Chitinophaga sp.
GTTAAGCCGTTGCAAATTTTTCAATAAAATGATTGACTTTAGAAGCGACACTTTTACACGTCCCGGCCCTGGCATGTTACAGGCAATACTGCAGGCAGAAACCGGTGATGACGTTTTTGGTGAAGATCCCAGCATCAACAAACTGGAAGCCATGATGGCAGAATATTTTGGCAAACCGGCAGCCTTGTACTGCCCTTCCGGCACAATGAGTAACCAGGTTGCCATTAAAGTACATACGTTGCCGGGGGATGAAGTGGTTTGCAGCAACCTTGCCCATGTATATATTTATGAAGGAGGCGGTATCGCCTTCAATTCCGGCGCCCAGGTACACGCCATCACCGGCGACCGTGGCATGATCCGCGCCACCCAGGTGGAAGCAGCCATCAATCCCGATGATGTACATAAAGCCCGCACCAGCCTCGTTTGTCTCGAAAACACCTCCAACCGCGGCGGCGGATGCTGCTACGACTGGGACGAAATGGTAAAGATCGGCGACGTTTGCAAACAACACGGACTGGCACTGCACCTCGACGGCGCCCGCCTCTTCAACGCACTGGTAGCCACCGGCCAGGACCCTAAGGCATACGGGCAGCTGTTCGACAGTATCTCCGTTTGCCTCAATAAAGGAATGGGCTGCCCCATGGGCTCCGTGCTGTTAGGCAGCGAAACCTTTATCAAAGCCGCCAGGCGTATCCGTAAGAAATTTGGCGGCGGCCTCCGCCAGGCCGGCTACATGGCCGCTACCGGTATCTATGCCATGGAAAACAATATCGCCAGGCTCGCCGAAGACCACCTCCACGCCAAACAAATTGCCCAGGCCCTGCTGGAGAAATCCTTCATCGGCCACATGCTTCCTGTAGAAACCAATATCCTCATCTTTGAAGTAACCGGCGACTGGTCACCGCAGCTCTTTACCGACTATCTCAAAAAACAGGGCGTCCTCGTCATGCCCGTCTCTCCCACACAGGTCAGAATAGTCACCCACCTCGATGTTACACCGGAAATGATTGCACAAACCTGCAAAATCATCGCAGAGATGGCATAACTGAAGTGATCATATATTTAAAGGGCGGCGATTCCTGCCCTTTAAATTTCCATCTCTCCTTAATCTCCGTTATTTTTGCCACCTTATATTATGAATAGCATGGAACTCTCGAAAAATTACCTGCCTGCAACGGTTGAAGAAAAATGGTACCAACAATGGATGGACAAAGGCTACTTCCGCTCTAAACCGGATGGCCGCCAACCCTTTACTGTCGTCATCCCCCCTCCCAATGTGACCGGGGTACTGCATCTTGGCCATACCCTCAACGAAACCGTCCAGGATATCCTGGTACGCCGGGCTCGTATGAGCGGCTTCAACGCCTGCTGGGTTCCAGGCTCCGACCACGCCTCCATTGCCACGGAAGCCAAGGTGGTAAATATGCTCAAACAGGAAAAAGGCATCGAAAAATCACAGCTCACCCGCGAAGAATTTCTCAAATATGCCTTCGAATGGAAAGATAAATATGGAGATATCATCTATCACCAGATAAAAAAACTCGGCTGCAGCTGCGACTGGGACCGCGTTACCTTTACTATGGACGATCACTACTACAAAGCAGTGATCACCGTTTTTATTGATCTCTATAAAAAAGGCGTCATCTACCGCGGCGCACGCATGATCAACTGGGATCCCAAAGCCAAAACAGCTTTGAGCGATGAAGAAGTGGAATACAAAGACCTCCAGGGTAAGCTATACCACGTGAAATACGCCATCACGGATGCCAAAGGCATTCCTACCGGCGAATACATCACCATCGCTACCCAGCGCCCGGAAACCATCATGGGCGATACCGCCATCTGCGTAAACCCGGAAGATGAAAGATACGCCCACCTGAAAGGACATTTCGCTGTAGTGCCGCTTGTGAACCGCAGCGTGCCCGTTATATTTGATACCTACGTAGACAAAGAATTTGGTACCGGCGCCCTGAAAGTGACGCCTGCACACGATATCAACGACTATAACCTGGGGCTGAAACATAACCTGGAAGTAGTAGATACCCTTAACGACGACGGTACGCTCAGTCCTGCCGCCATCGTGTTTGTAGGGGAAGACCGCTTCGTGGCCCGTAAAAAAGTAGTTGCCGCCCTGGCGGAAGAAGGCCTGCTTGTAAAAGAACAGGAATATACCACCCGCCTCGGTTACAGCCAGCGTAACCCCGATACGGTAGTGGAACCCCGCATCTCCACCCAGTGGTTTGTAAAAATGGCGGAAATGGCCAAACCTGCCCTGGATGCAGTAGTAAACGGTGATGTGAAGATCCATCCCGGCGATCGCTTCCTGGCGACCTACAAATACTGGATGGAAAATGTGAAGGACTGGTGTATCTCCCGCCAGCTTTGGTGGGGTCAGCAAATCCCCGCCTGGTATGCACCGGACGGTTCCTTTGAAGTAGCAGCCACCGCGGCTGAAGCAGTGCAGCAGTTTGCTGCCCGCAGCATCACCGTGTCTGCCGCCGAACTCAAACAGGATGAGGATTGCCTGGATACCTGGTTCAGCTCCTGGCTCTGGCCAATGGAAGTATTCAACGGCATCTCCCAACCCAATAATGAAGATATCAATTACTATTACCCTACCTCCGTACTGGTAACCGGGCAGGATATCATTTTCTTCTGGGTAGCCCGTATGATCATGGCCGGACTGGAATACAAGGAGGTAAAACCCTTTGCCGACGTATATTTCACAGGGATGGTGCGCGACAAACAAGGCCGTAAAATGAGTAAACAGCTGGGTAACTCACCCGACCTGCTGGAGCTTATCCACGCCTATGGCGCAGATGCGGTTCGCTTCGGTATCATGATCTCCTCTCCTGCCGGTAACGACCTCCTGTACGACGACTCCAGCTGTGAACAGGGCCGCAACTTCTGTAACAAAATATGGAATGCCCTGAAACTGGTGAAGATGTGGGAACAGCGCCAGGAAGAAGATAACGACGCTGCAGCAGATAACTTTGCCGTGAAATGGTTTGAAAGCAGGTTGAACGAGGTACAATCGGAAGTAGCCGCACTGCATAAGGATTTCCGCCTCAGCGAAGGACTCAAGGCCATCTATAGCCTGGTATGGGACGATTTCTGCAGCTGGTATCTTGAGTGGGTTAAACCAGGTTTTGAACAACCAATCCCGGCGTCTATCTATCGTAAAACTATTTACTTCTTCGAGCAGCTGATGCAACTGCTGCATCCGTATATGCCTTTTATTACAGAAGAAATATACCAGCAGCTCACCACCCGCGCAGCAGATGATTCCCTGATGATGAAGCAGTTCATCACACCACAGGCGCCGGTACATGCTACCCTGCTGGAAGGTGCGCTGGCCAAGGAAGTGATCAGCAGCATCCGCGATGCGCGTAACAAACACCAGATAAAACCAAAAGATCCGATCGTACTCCACATAGAAACCAAACATGATAATGCGTTCAAACAAATTGAAAGCATGCTCGCCAAACAGGTGAATGCAAAAGCCATTCATTATGTACAGGAGCCCGTGCCTGGTTGCATTACCCTCGTGATCCAGAAAGATAAATTCTACCTGGGTACAGAAACCGCACTGGACACTACCGCCCAGAAAGCAGCACTCACCAAAGACCTCGAATACCTCAAAGGATTCCTGGCATCTGTAGAAAAGAAACTCAGCAATGAGCGCTTTGTACAGAACGCTAAAGCAGAAGCCGTAGACGCAGAACGTCAGAAAAAAGCGGATGCTGAAGCAAAGATTGCTGTTATAGAGGAAAGTTTAAAGTCCTTATAATTTTTGAGATCGCCCGGTCGTTACTATACCGGGCGATTTTTTATATCCCGGTACTATCATGCAAAAACATCTGTTACTTAGTTTCTTATTAGCCACTGCTGTTACACCGGTAATTGCGCAATCCGCGAAGAAGCCAGCTACCGCCGTAACCAGCAAAAGACCCATGAAACTCCGCAGCAGCTGGAGCATTTACCTGAGCGATACCCTGCCTAAAAGTGAAGTGATCAAATTACTGGACTCCGCACTGATAGTGCGCGATGAAAAGAATATCAAATACCCGGTGCAGTCTTTCGCTTTTACCTATGAAAAACATGAGCCCTATTTGAACGATACTACCGGGCAACCCGCCATATACAAAGATTTTACCGGCGATAATTTCAAAACGGCCGGCCTTCCCGCTGCCTGGAGTAAAAGCCTGAAAGAAACCCTGCAAACAGGAGATGTGCTCTACTTCGATGAAATCCTCATCAAATACACAGAAGACAAGATCTACAAAGCTCCATCCATCCGGATAAACGTGAAGTAATCTATCTTCCTAATAATTAAATAACTGCTGGATCGGTACAATAAAGTCAAAACGGTTCTGCGCATTGTCTGCCGGATCCTCGTCGAAGAGGTGACTGAAACGCACACCAAATGTAAAGGGCAGCGCATTACCTATACGCGTATCAAAAAACAGCTCTGTTCCTGCAGAAGTATAACGGGTATTGATATTCACGTTATTACGGGAAAACCTGGCCATGCTGTAATCATAAAACAGGTTGGCCCTGATGCGGTTAAAATACAGGATCTGTGCAAATCCCCAGTCGGGATACACCAGCGGCAAATGATAATTGGCTCCCAGCTTATAAATACTGGTATACAAAGGCGTATTATACCCCCTTGCATATACGAAATTATCGGTGAAGGTATAATTGAACGCGTTGTCCCGTTGCTGGTAAGCACCCTGCAACACCAGGCTATGATTTTGCCATAATCCCGGCAGATATTGGTCCAGCCTGGCATACAGCTGCTCGGCATACAGGCCGGTTACAGAACTGTTATATTGTACCGCCACGTACTGCCCGAAATGTGTGTAAATATTTTGTACCGCTTTGATCCGCTGGTTATTGAAGATGATGGTGTTAGTCAGGAATTGCAGATCGTTCCCCTTATACCTGGCATCAAGATAACGGTGACGGATATTGTAATTACTTCCGAAAGATAAACTACGGCTGTAAAGACCCGATGAGAAATTCAACGGAACGCTAACTCCCACATGCGCGGTGGCTTCATTCCAGTATACGCGTTGCCGGTTCTGATCCAACCCGTTACGGTTAATGGTATAATCCGCTCCAACAGACAATACGGGGAACCATCCCGCGAAAGTAAAGGCTGCCGCAATATCTGAGCTTCCTTCATTCCTGTTGTATGTATAACCAATGGTGGTGGAGGTAGTACCAAGTATATTCTCTCCTATCAGCGATATGCTGTAATCCGGATCATTGAAGGAAGGCACCCAGCTGTGGAAGTTAAACGGACGGGTGAATTGCGGGTATTTTTTCACCGGCAGGGAATCATGCGCCAGTTCCAGGATATTACCGCCTTCCTTAAAATGGGGCTGCAGCCAGGCACTATGCCTATCCTTACTTACATCAGCAGGCTCCCATGCCGCTTTGTTCAGCGCCGCATGATATAACTTATATCCCTTTACGGTAAATTCACTGAAAACGAGGCTGTCGCCTGCCGGAGCTATTGCCATATGCAACGCACTGTTGCCCCTGTCGGTCACCTCGTATGTTTTCCTGTCTGATAACGTGAGCGCATATACGTTATTCACATCTTTCAGGCCGCTGGTAAAATAAACGGTATCGCCGCTCACCACCGGTATGCCTATTACGGTATAACTGAAAGGCGTAAGCACGGTGCTTTCGCCCGTAACCAGTGATTGCTGTACCAGCGCCATCTCTCCTTTATTGTTCCTTACCGCACTGATCACCGCTTGTTCTCCTGCAGCAAAACGGGGATAGGTATAGTACCAGTTTTCGGGGTTAGGCAATTGTTTCTCTACTGTTGCAGTGCGTGTATTGATCAGTTGCAGGCTATAGGTCATAGCGGTGGTGGTAGCCACGGCTATAACATGTTCACCGTTTTCACTGATGTCGGGGGAGAAGAATTTCCCCTTCGGGGAAACGGTTTTCGTATGCCCGGTAGCGTTATCCCATACCCGGATCACTGAAAAATCCTTCCAGCCCCAGCGGGCGTCAAAGCGGGCTGCTGCCCATGCGATACGTCCGTTGCGGTAACTGAAAAAGTCGTCGTATAAAATACCGGGGCGTACCAGCAGGCTTTCTTTACCTGCTGCATTCAGGTGATAAATGCCAGGTACTTTATTCCAGGCATTCTTTAACACCACCCATTCGTTATTGCCGGCATTGTATATATAGTTATAGTTGGTTACCGGTTTAGCTACCGGCAGCAAAGGCTGCGCCGGTGTGGTATCCGGTCTTACGGCATAGTTGTTCCACAGCGGCTGGTATTCTTTCAGCATCGCATTATAGAAGCCGGTTACATTCATGCCTGTTCTCTTCTTCAGGCTATGCGACAAAGGGTAGAACACGCCGCGGAAACGGACGGCATCACTGGTCACTTCTTTCCAGAAAGTTTGCCCGTAATGTTCCCGGCCGTAGGTGGCCATGAGGTAGCCCAACGGATAATGATCCGGCACATAATCCACATAGGAACCGTTTCGGATCTTCATATAGGCGTAATGTTTACCTGCCAGTGAAAGGCCGCGGAAACCATCGAAGAAACCCGGCAGCCTTCCCCTGCCCTGTGGCGTTAATGCGGTTTCCATCACCACAGCATCCCCTTCCCAGAACCAGTTAGGCACAGCAATATTGGTTACCGCTGCCTGCCCCAGTTGCCCCCCGAGAATAGAAAACACTTTGGATACCCCCTGCCGGAAGTTCATGTTCTGTAACACATGCCGGTATTCATGTACCGCCAGCTGATCTACCCAGTTCAGGGAGCCCAGGTCCAGCGAGTTAGGCGGAGGTGTAAGATAAAATTCGGATCGGAACGGGCCGAGTTGTACATATCCGTTGGATTGCAGGGTTTGATTCTGCAGTACAATGTTTACCTTTTTCTCCAGCCCGCCGATAGAGGAGCGGGTGTAACGGTTAAGGTAATGAACCAGGCCTGCTACACGCTCTCCCTGGGCAGTCATGCCATGGGGAAAGATCACCCGCACCGTATCTGTGTTGATCTGTTGCCATTTCAGCGAAGGAGGGTTACCTCCGAATTGCTGCGCCGATAAAGAAAAGGAAAAAGAAAATAGCGTAATGACAAGGATAACACGCATAAAAAATAACGAATTACGGATCTAAAGCAGATGATGATAACGTATAAACGAAAATATGGTTCTTTCCTTATATTATAACTGATATTCGCCGTAATCTGCTTTTAAATCTGTAATTCGTTACCAGGTATCTTTTAACACTCGGGAAGACTGATAGGAATATTTACCGCCAGGCCTCCATCGGAAGTTTCCTTATACTTTGAGTTCATGTCCTGCGCTGTTTCCCACATGGTTTTCACTACGGCATCGAGGGAAACCTTTGCCAGTTCGGGGTTACTTTGCAGCGCCAGCTGGGATGCCGTAATTGCCTTGATGGCTCCCATGGTGTTTCTTTCAATACAGGGCACCTGTACCAGTCCGCCGATAGGATCGCAGGTAAGGCCCAGGTGGTGTTCCATGGCTATTTCCGCGGCCATCAGCACCTGGCGCTGGGAACCGCCCAGGCATTCAGTAAGGGCTGCTGCCGCCATTGCGGACGATACGCCTATTTCCGCCTGGCATCCACCCATTGCCGCAGAAATGGTGGAACGTTTTTTAAAGATGCTGCCTATTTCCGAAGCCGTAAGCAGGAATTGCTGGATCTTTTCTTCGTGGAATCCATCGCAGAAAGCGATGAAATACTGCAAAACTGCCGGAATTACGCCTGCGGCGCCATTGGTGGGCGCTGTTACCACGCGTCCGAAAGAGGCATTCTCTTCGTTCACCGCCAGTGCAAAACAGCTTACCCAGTCCAGCGTATAGCTGAAATGCTCACCGCCGGCCCTGATGGCGTCAATCCAGGAAGCATAATCTGTATAGGTACGGCCTTTGAGTAATTTTTTGTTGAGTACTGCAGCGCGGCGGCCTACTTTCAATCCGCCGGGCAATTCACCGCCGGTATGGCAACCGCGATAGGTACATTCCTGCATTACGCGCCAGATGTTCAGCAATCCGGTCCTGGTTTGTTCTTCCGGGCGCCAGGCCAGTTCATTTTCCAGCACCAGCTCGGAAATACTATATCCTGTTTTGATACACCATTGCAGCAGTTGCCGGGCGGTATCTATCGGGAAGGGCAGATCTACCTGTTGGGCACTGCCGCCGGCACCTCCTTCCTGTACCACAAAACCGCCACCAATAGAATACCAGGTGGAAGCCAGTTGTTCCCCATCTATAAAGGTGACAAGGAAGGTAAGGGCATTGGGATGGAAAGGCAGTGATTCTTCAAAGAGGAAATCAATATCTTCAACAGGGTCGAAATCTATTTCATACTTACCTGCTACTTTCATCCGCCGGTTGCGGCGGATATCATCCATTTTGGAATTGATCTGGTTTACATCAAAAGTTACCGGGTCATCCCCGCAGAGGCCCAGCTGTACAGCAATGTCTGTACCGTGCCCGTGACCTGTTTTGGCAAGGGAGCCATATAATAGTACCTGCATTTTATTTACAGCGGCCAGCTTACCATCCTTCTCCAGCTGATCCAGGAAACGCAGGGCTGCGCGCCAGGGGCCCAGGGTATGGGAACTGGAAGGGCCAACGCCTATCTTAAAAATGTCAAATACGGAAATACATTCGTGTGCCACTAATTTTTATTTATCTGTAAAATTAACGGAAAGCGGG
>NZ_DATMTE010000618.1:0-3214 GCF_035564935.1 Chitinophaga sp.
AAAAAAGCCCTGTGAAAAAACAACAAAAAGAAAAATGATACCGTTTTACTGCCCTACATTTGCAGACGGCATTCATTTTGATCGCGCTAAAATAAATTGCTGTAATTACCGCTGCGGACCCGCAGCTAAAAGCTAAAGCTAACAACATGTTTAAGGCGTTCACGCTGGGGATCGAGGAAGAGTATATGGTAATGGACCCTGTTACCCGGGAACTCAGGTCACATGAACAAAAAATAGTAGAACAGGCCCATAAGGTGATCAACGACCAGGTAAAAGCGGAGTTTCACCAGGCAGTGGTGGAAGTAGGCACACAGATCTGTGCGGATATCCACGAAGCCCGGAAAGACGTAGCCTACCTGCGCCGCACCATTGCACAAATTGCCGGCGACCTGGGATTCAGTATCGGTGCCTCCGGTACCCACCCTTTCAGCAAATGGGAAAAACAACTGATCACCGACCATCCCCGCTATTTTGAAATAGTGAATGAAATGCAGGACGCCGCGCGTTCCAACCTTATTTTTGGTTTGCATGTGCACGTAGGAATGGAGAACAGGGAAATGGCCATTCATATCGCCAATTCCGTGCGCTATTTCCTCCCGCATATTTTTGCTTTAAGCACCAACTCCCCTTTCTGGGAAGGGCGTAACACCGGCTTCAAATCGTTCCGTACAAAGGTTTTCGATAAATTCCCCCGCACCGGTATCCCCGATTATTTTGCCAGCATCGAAGAATATGATAACTATATCAAGCTGCTGGTAAAAACAAACTGTATCGACAACGCTAAAAAAGTTTGGTGGGATCTGCGGGTGCATCCCTTCTTTAATACCGTGGAGTTTCGCATTTGCGATGTACCGCTCACCCTGGACGATACCATCATGATAGCAGGGCTTTTCCAGGCCGTATGCGCCAAGATCTATAAACTGCGGATGCAGAACCTCAATTTCATTATCTATAACCGCGCGCTGGTCAACGAAAATAAGTGGAGAGCTTCCCGTTATGGCATTGATGGATATTTGATTGATTTTGGTAAAGAGATGGAAGTAAATACGCGCGCACTTATTACAGAACTGCTCGACTTTATCGACGATGTAGTGGATGACCTGGGCAGCCGCGATGTTATTGCCGCCACCACGCAACTGCTGGAAACCGGTAGCGGCGCAGATAAACAATTACAGGTATACGCTGATACAAACGACCTTGTGGCCGTAACGGATTTTATCCGGGACCAGTTCCTCCAGGGCTGCTGATAACCATAAAATAAATTTCGCGTAATTTTGCAGCATGCATCCAATAAAAAATAGCTGGAAGGTGGCTGTGCTGGATATGTATGAGGGTGTTCCCAATGAAGGGATGCGCTGTATCCGTGAAATATTGGCGAAATACGCCGGCATGCATGCACTGGACCTCCAATTTGATGAGTTTGAAGTAAGACAGCAAATACAGGTTCCCGACACTTCCTATGATATTTATATTTCCACAGGCGGCCCCGGCAGCCCTGTGGCCAGCGAAGGCAGCGACTGGGAAACTGCCTATTTTTCCCTGGTGGAAAACCTCCTCGAATGGAACCGGACCCATGAAGTGAAAAAGCCCGTCTTTTTTATCTGTCATTCCTACCAGCTCATGTGCCGCTATTATAAACTGGGCAATGTATGCAAACGGAAATCACCCGCATTCGGCGTATTCCCTGTGCATAAAACCGCCGCTGGTATGCAGGAAAAAGTATTCAGCGCGTTACCCGATCCTTTTTATATTGTAGATAGCCGCGACTGGCAGGTGATAGAACTGGATTATGAGAACCTCCAGGCCATGGGCGGACACGTTATTGCACTCGAAAAAGAACGGCCGCATGTACCGCTGGAACGCGCTACCATGGCCATCCGGTTTAATGAACACTTTATTGGCACACAGTTCCACCCGGAGGCAGATGCCGCCGGCATGCATATGTACCTTTTGCAGGAAGAAAAGAAAAAACAGGTAGTGAACCATCACGGCCTGGAAAAATATAACAGCATGATCCGGCAACTCACCGATCCGGACAGGATCATGCTTACACACGACCGTTTTATTACTGCGTTCCTGGACTATGCCATTTACGGCCGCCTGTCCCACAGGCTGGCTGCCATTGAACGGCTGGTACAGGTTGCAGCCCATAATGATAATGAGCACTCGTTCTTCTAATTAAAAACTTATGATCCCCGCAGTCAGAAAAGCATATAACCAACAATTCACACCTGCGCAGTACCAGGCCTTTTTAGATGGCATTGCTGCAGATACCGGCGTAACACCCGCTTTCAGGGTAGCCGAAACACCCGTGTTTGTACCCGCTGCTCTTGGGAATAAACTGGTACAGGCCTGCGAAGAAATTGTGGATGTGCTGCTTCGCCCCGACTTTAAAACCATTACCCGCGATGCCATTCCGCCCGCACTGAAAGTGCCGCATGAAAATGAGCATCCGCATTTTATTGTCATCGATTTTGCCGTTTGCAAAACCGGTGATGGCGCACTGGTGCCCCAGCTCATCGAATTGCAGGGATTCCCTACCATGCTGGCTTTCCAGGAAGTAATGGCGCGCCGTTTTAAAACGCATTTTAACATACCGGATACGCTCAGTAATTTTTTTAACGGGCTGGATGAAGCCGCATATTACCAGTTGCTGCGGGATCTGATTATTGGTCCTTATGCACCGGAAGAAGTAATACTGCTGGAAGTGAAGCCGGAAGAACAAAAAACACGGATCGATTTTCACAGCACGGAAAAAAACCTGGATATCCCCACTGTTTGTTTAACTGCGCTCATACAGGAAGGGAAGCAGCTGTTCTATATGAGAGAGGGTGTAAAAACCCGTGTACAGCGCATTTATAACAGGATCATTTTCGACGATCTGCAACGGCAGGCCGAAAGCCTGGGTTCCCACGTGAATCTTTTCCAGGAACTGGATGTGGAGTGGATCACCCACCCCAACTGGTTTTACCGTATCAGTAAATACATGATGCCCTTTATTCACAGCGAATATGTGCCCAAAAGCTGGTTCCTGCATAAATTGCCGGTAGTACCTGCCGACCTCGAAAATTATGTATTGAAACCGCTTTTTTCTTTTGCAGGACAAGGAGTATTGATAGATGTTACCCAGGAAGATATTGACCGGATCAAGGATCCGGAGAACTGGATATTACAGCACAAAGTGAAATATGCACCTGCCATAGAAACGCCTACC
>NZ_DATMTE010000619.1:0-7735 GCF_035564935.1 Chitinophaga sp.
CACAACACCATTCTTATGGTGTAGTTTTTGATTTGGCATTTTGTTGTAAGTGAACAGCATTCATCCTAAAACTGATGTCATGAATAGAAACAGACTTTCAGCCAGTTTACAGGCAGGACTCAACAACCAAATGACCCAGGAAGCGCTGGCGGCGCAGATATATTTGTCTTACGGCGCCTGGGCTGCAGGTGAGGCGTACAATGGAATTGCCAATTTCCTTTTTCGTCATGCCAACGAAGAGCGTAATCACATGATGAAATTCCTCGAGTATATCCTGGAAAGAGGTGGAAAGGTAGAGATAGCTGCTATTCCACAACCACCGGCCGATCCCACCAGTGTGCAGCATTGTTTTGAACAGGTGTTTCAGCAGGAGATCAATAACACCGCAGGCATTTATAAATTGGTAAAGATGAGCTTTGATGAAGGGGATTGGGCTACATGGAATTTCCTGCAGTGGTTTGTAAAGGAACAAACGGAAGAAGAAACACTTGCACTGGGTTTGTTGGATAAGATTAAAGTGGCAGGTGGTGAAAAGGCTACAGGTGAGGCGCTGTACGCATTGGATCGTGACCTGGAAAAACAACCTGATGAAGCAGAGCTGGCAGAAACAAAAACAGTAGAGAACCCATAACTAAGGGGATTCATAATGTTATAAAGCAGGGGATTTAACCCCTGCTTTATAATTTATTGCACCCTGCAGGACGACATCTTATCGTTTGCCGAAGGGCTTAATACCGTAAAGTCGGGCGTGTTGCCGGTACGTGTCCAGGAAGTACCTGAAAAGTTATCATCTCCATAAATAATTAATGTGCGGCCGGCGGGTATTTTAACAGAAGATGCCCAATCGTTGGGCACTCCCTGTGCGGCTAACTGGGACATGGTATAGTTGCCAACAGGCAATACCTGGCTGGCAGTGCCGCCATAGTTGGTATTCTGGTAAAATGTGACGCCGCCTGTACTTACCACATGGGGAGTGGGATGCGTCCATACCAATGGTGTTTGCCCTTTGATCATTTTGGCAGCGTCACCTGTCAGCCGTAAATAAAAGTCGGATGACACATGTACACCATCAGCATCCAGTGTCAGGAAATATTGATTGGCAGGTATCATGGATACATCTTCTGCAGCTTTGGCAATAGCGGTGGCTTCATCGTATTCATCAAACATCCCTACATATACGCTTGGTATTCCCTGGTTCCTGATGTTGGCGAATTGCTGCCATATAAAATCGCCGTGCAACCTCGGGATCTGGTTAGGTGCACCTCCTTTCCAGTTAGACCATGCGAAGCCCGGAAAAGCCTCTGCCTGGTAATCTATGCCATTACTGTTGCAGTAGGCAAAATCCGCTGCGATGGTAGATACATAATTATTGGCGCCGGTAATATTGCTGAAGGTACCGGTGGCCCAGGGCATGATCATATTGCTGGCATTGTAAGCAGGCAGGTTTGCCGTTTGGGTGCGCCAGTCGCGCGGGCCGCCAACAATCACATAACAACCCTGTGCTTTGAACCAGTTGATCACATCTGTCCAGGAAGTAACGTTACCCGGACGGTTTGCTACACCCACACCCCATATGCAAACTACAGGTTTATCGTTCTGTTTGGCATAGGCTGGCGAAGCAGTAAGATGAAGCGTATTTACGATCACATTTGTCCAGTCGGGTTTTATTTCTGTCTGAAAGTTAGTCCAGCCGGAGATGTCGTACATCACATAAAATTTGCGGCCATAGGTTTGCGCGGCAGCCATTACTTTACTGGCAATCCCGTCTTTTTGAGGGGTGCTTTTACCGAATCGTTGCATGGCTGCGCAATCAATACCGTATTGCTGCATCCACATAAAGTGGGTGTTTACAGTTTGATCGGTCCAGGAGGAGAATAATTTTGCAGGCTGACCATTACCCAGGTTGGCATAGCCTGTTTGGAAAGTTGTGCTATACTCTCTTGTGTCGGGCCACAGTTCAAATGTTTGATGACCTGGTGAAGGAGGAAGGCCGCCGGGAGTACTGCCCCAATGGACCCAGTTGTTGGAAGGAGAGCCGTCATTTTTGCAGGCAAACCATCCCTGGTAGCCAACTACCAGTTTGCCTACCACATCGCCTACCGGCGAAACGGCCATGGTACGGATACCGCTTTTTGTACCCGGGGCGGCGGGATCACCGGTTTGCTCCAGCATGTCTTTATTGGAACAGGCCATACTGGTTAACAGGAGGCAGTGATACCCCAGCTTTTGCATAACACCGGGAAAGGTGTTGAATAAGGAAATCATTTGTTTCATGAACTTGATTTTGATGATGGTTATAAGTGGAATTGTATAGTAAATTCGTGGTAAACAACACATCAGGCCGGACGAGGATTTGTATCGATTTTTCAGAGGCGAAAATTACCTATAGCCTGTAGCAGCGCCTAATAATATAAAAGGAAAATAATTAGGAAGTGAGCTGGAATGCCGGTGGCAGCAGGATTTGTAAGGAATATATTTTTTAGTTATATAATGCCATTTGGCCCGCTTGAGTGCTGTTAACGTATTTGTTAGCAGCCGCGTTAATTTGTTTGTTAATCGGGATTTAATCCGTATCTTATCTATATAATAACAGATGAAATACCCAATCCCTCAATAATAATTATGGTACGAGATACAGCTAAATCCCAGGCTGATTCCTCCACTTCAGCAGCGGCTGCACCTAGTCATAGTACTTCGGGTATTGCTCATCCTGCACCGCAGGAACAATCTGTTGCCTCCGGGCCTTTTCCCCTGGCTTCCGGTGAAGCAATAAGTACATCACCCTTTCCGCTGAAGCCGGCACAAAATAAAGCATCCACACCACTGCAAATGCAAACGCGCCTTTCCCGGCCGGAACTAATATAGCCCCGGTAGTACAGCGGGTGGAAACGATCAAAGATATCAGAGCAGCCCATGCTGGCTCGCTGCCTTAATAAGTGCCGCCACATTTTTTACCTGTAATTTCTGCAGCAGGTTTTTACGATGATTTTCAACGGTGAACTTGCTTAAAAAAAGCATTTCTGCAATGCGCCTGGTAGTGATACCGGAAGCAATGAGCTTCAAAATTTCCTGCTCTCTCGCAGTAAGCACCGGGATATCGTTGAGGTGCTTCAATCCGGGCCTGGCAATGATTTCCTTTATGGCATCGCTGAATACGATCTGGTGCTGCAGGGCATCGTAGATACCACGCACCAGTTCTTCTATAGATGCATTTTTGAGCAGGTAACCACTTGCCCCGTTTTCAAGCATTTTCATAATAGCGCTGCGTTGATCGTGATTGCTCAATGCCAGCACAATGGTATCGGGTGCTATTGTTTTAATTTCTTTACACAGATCCATCCCGTTCCCGTCCGGAAGAATAATATCGAGCAACACTACATGAACATGGTTGCTATTGAAAAATTGAAGAAAATCCGCTGCGCTGGTAAAGGTGCCGGCAATTTCAAATGCTTCCTCCCCTGAAAGCACATTGACCAGCCCCTGAAGTACTACAGGATGATCGTCAAGAATGGCCAGCTTGTATTTCGGTTGTAACATACAGTTCAATGTTTATGGAGGTACCTGGTTGATGGCCTTTGGAAAGCACATCTATTTTACCATTCAGGTAAGCCACTCTGTTCTTAATATTAATGAAACCCATGCCCTGGTTTTCGTGCAGGATCCCTTCGTCGAAACCAGCGCCATCATCTTCTACCGTAATAAAAAAACGGTTGCTTCGCTGGTTACATTGGAGCAGGATATTTTTTGCATCAGCATGTTTTATTGCGTTGGTTAACAGCTCCTGGGCAATACGGTAAATAATCACTTGTTCTGACTGCCGGATATCAGGCTGGATGCCGATACACAGGAAGCGGACGGTTGTTTTTTCCGTTTCAAATGAATCGCAAAGATCTTTCAGTGCAGCTTCAAGTCCCAGGCGTAACAACATCTCGGGCATCATATTGTGGGCAATCCGTCTAAGTTCTGTTACCGAAGTATCCATCTGGCCGATGATACTTTCCAGTTCGGGCCGTTGACCGGCATTTCCGCTGCCGGCAATTTTTGAAAGATTGATTTTCGTAGATGCCAGCAATCCTCCCAGGCTGTCGTGAAGATCCCGCGCTACCCGTTTGCGTTCTTCTTCCTGGCCTTGCAGCATTGCATGCGATATCTTTATCTGTTCCTGCTGGGCGGCTGTTTTCTTTTTGTTTTTATAAAAGAAATATCCCAGTAATAGAACTGCCAGTAAAAGCACACTTATTAAACCCAGTGACCAGCTTAACAGGATGGTTCGTTTTAGCGCATAGCTCACTTTGTCGTTGGATGCGTTTAATTCCACAATTTTTCGTTGATTTTCTGCATTCCTGAATTTTATTTCCAGTGCATTGATCTTTGTGGCCAGGTTACTTTGGGCAACGCTGTCGCTTAAGTAGCTATAGCGTTTCAGCCATACAAATGCTTCGGGAATATTTTTCAGGTCTTCATTGGTAGCCATCATGCCATAGTACAACAAGAGCCGGTTGGCGGAGGTATTCATAAAGGGCAGTTTGCTGTAGAGATCCAGCCCTACACGGCGGGCCTGGGCAAGATCTTTCTTATTATACAGCGCATAGAATTTTTGCAGCAACAACCGTTGTTCAGGATATGGCTGATGCAGTTGTTGTGCCAGGGCAATACCTTTTTCCGCTACTGCAAGGGACTGGTCAAACTTTTCGGCAATGGTAAGGCGCATACTTTCACCTGCATAGTAATCCAGCCATTCGCTGGCTTGGGGGTAAGGCGCCAGTAACACCCGCATACTGTCGAGATACAGACTGGCATTAGCTGAATCGCCGGACAACGAATAATTCTCCGATAAAGTATGATAAGCAGTAGCCAGGTAGCTGACATTTCCTTTCCTGTTCCGTAATGTTTCTATTGCAAGCTGCAGGTATATTTTAGCTTTGGCATGCTCTCTCAGGTTTTTAAACCCATAGGCAAGATCCAGGTAGTTCTTTCCCAGGTAGAGTTGGTCGCCGGACTTTTGCGCCAGTGGTATGGCCTGGGTTACGAGCAGGTTCACATAGGTTTCGGGGTCATCTTTATCGAAGTGGAATACCCGTGCATAATCATGCCAGCACATAGCGCGAAAAAGTAAAGCTTCTTTGCCCGGAAATTTCTTCAACATGTTTTCCGCCTTCATGAAAAGTTTGGCAGCAGAATCGGGCGCTGTGGTGGCAAGCTGACGGCCCTCATATAATACGGAAATGCCTTCCAGGAAAGGATGGCCTTTACTGAGCCCTATGCCAAGCTGCGCATATTTTTTTGACAGGGTAGAGTCTTCCTCTTTCCATTCATCAGACAGGAGAAAGCTCACACGGGCTTTGATACTATCATTTGCCGCTTGCTTTAGAATGGCGGCAAGACTGTCCTTTTCAAGTTTCCCCGGAGCCTGCCGGGCTTCGGCCAGGGTAAATGACAGCAGAAGAATAAATACGAGTGTAGAAAGTTTCATAACAATTTGCAAGTTGTTACATATAACTGTAATAATAAAGATACATCAGCAGAATGACTGAAAACAGCTATATGCAAAATGACCATTTGCCGGCATTGGAAGCCCTTGTTTTCGTAAGTAATTTTGTTCCACGTACTGGCATAAAAGGTTTGAAGCGATTGTCCTGTAGTTTTCTAAAGATGTGATCCATCCCATAACGCCAGGTGCATCATAAAATCAGCTTGCGCTGCACACAAACAAACGGGGTTGCCGAAAACCGGGTTAATTCAGAGTAGGCCAAATTACAAATCATAGCATATGTACAGAAAATTATCCATTGTAAGTATCCTGTTCGCTGCAATGCTTACATCATCCTGTTCCAAAGATAAGGATGATAATCCAACATCCGTTACACACAAAGTACAGTTTATTGCCACCGCTTCAGCAGGGGGAAGTATCAGCACAGCTTCTTATGGAGTGGATGGCGATGCACATAGCGCCACCAATCTTAGCGGTACTTCCTGGACCAGTCCTGAGCTTACCGCCCCCGCCGGCGCTTACAATGCTAATATTGTTGTAAATGGAGCCGGCACCAGTAATGCTTCCTCGCTGAAAGTAGGGATTTATGTAGATGGCGTATTGAAGAAAGAAGAATCGGCCAATCCGGGTACTGTGTTATCTGTTCTTCTTACCTACAAATTTTAATGCGGCAAAATATTTTCCATGCAATACCCGAAGTATATATCAGCGGTTATCCTGATGCTTCTTTCCATTACCGCTTTTGCGCAGGCAAAACTGGAGAAGCGGATGAAAGAAGCGCTGGAGCAGCGTTATAAAGATGATAAATATTATGCTGACTTTCAGCGTGGTATTTATAACCGCGAGAACTGGAAAAATTCATGGATAGGGGTCAGCCTCGCAGATGTCTACAAAAAATGGGGCGCTCCTACCAAAGCTTTCCCCGATGGAAACGGCGGGCAAGTGGTGGTGTATGAAAAGGTATCCAACTATTCGGGAGGGAGCTATACGCCCGGGTATACCATCACAGGTTATAACGTTTTCGGACAGGCAGTAAGTTCAGAAACAGTGAAGGCAAAAGATACACAATGGGCCAGTCAATATGTGGAAACTACCACCTTATTTGTAGATAAAAATGGCATCGTCACCAAAGTGGATAATAAAATAAACAGTTCACGGGCAGGTAACTATTTTTGATATGAACTACATATTCAGAACAATATTGGTCGCCAGCCTGCTGGCCATAAGCCTTTCGGGGTTCTCACAGGGTAAATACTATGAAATAGTTATTGAGAAAGGGACATATGGAAATTACGGGATGGTAAAACCGCTCAGTAACCAGTACGATGTGAAACTTTCCTATGATGGTAAGAAACAGCGGCAGCTTTTAGAAGGCATCCTGGAGTACCTGAAAAACAGGCCGACCCTGAAGATCGATACGGTACTTAATGGTGGTACCGTTGTGGTGTACCGCGATTTTGCCACCATAGGAAACAAGCAAACCTGCTTTGCCGATCTCACAGGTCTGATCTATATGTTCGCTGTGCCCGAGGAAGGATATATTTCCATCCGCGCCGGTGGTAACTCCAAAATCTACGCTTCTGTTTTCGATGCAAAATTGCGCATCAGCCCAGGCGATGACGTGGTTTCTGAACAGGACGTGCCGTTTAATGAGTTTAAGTTTATACAGCCCACTGATGGTCGTACGCAAAGCGCTGTTTCCCCGCATGGTGGTCTTTTAGGTCAGGCAACTTCACGTAAAATTAATTATAAGCTGGCTTACCCCGACAGCATCTTTGACCCGGAAGGCAAAATTGTAAACCCGAATAATAAGAAAATTATTGAAGCCTTCTATGATGGCTACATAGCAGATCTGGACCAGTTTCTGAAAGCAAAGTTTAAAATGAAGTAACAGGATAGTAATAAATGCCTGATAACATGCCGTAAAAGGGCTGACCATTACTTATGGTCAGCCCTTATTTATGCAATTTTTAAATCCTCCAGATGCGTTTACACAGAATCATAAGTATTGATCGTGGCCCAGGTATCCATTATTTAATATTACAAACAGCATGTAAGCAACTATCTTTGGTAAATAAAACCAGCAAAATGGATATACCAGGTAACTTCATTAAAATATTTCCGGAATACCAGGATGTTTTTTATGACGATTTAGAGAATCACAGAAAGTATTTCCTGCCATTATGTTCTATTAATTTGAAGTTTTTCTCACAGAACAAAGATCAATGGTTACATTTTGTATCC
>NZ_DATMTE010000620.1:0-3111 GCF_035564935.1 Chitinophaga sp.
CCGCTTAAAAAACAGCTGCATGAAGCATTTTGGAGAGGATACCTGGGAGTTTATCCGGGACGACAGTTTTGTTCAATGGGTATTGCATCCGGACGAGGTTAACATCACCCGCTGGGAACAATGGATGGCAGCCCATCCGGAAAGGGTGAGGGATATTGAGAAGGCCCGGAGTATGGTACTGGCATTGGCCAAAGTTCCGCAACCTGCGGTAGATGAAGCCTTGCTGGAAGACTTGTATGCCAGCCTCGACAGGGATATAGCAGTAGGGCATCCAGCTGTGGAAGAAATACCCACCCGCGTAAGAGGCATTGGCCGTTACAGGTGGTGGGGCGCAGCGGCTGCAGCGCTGGCAGGAATAGCATTGGTATCCATCTACCTGAAAAAAGATAACAAAACACCGGTAGCTGCCGCGCTGAACAGCCATATGGAAAATGAACAGCTAACCCGTGTAAATACCAGTAACGCCAGCCAGGTGGCCTGGCTTACAGATGGCTCCACCGTAGTGCTGAACGCCGGCGCCTCTATCCGGCATGATGCGTTTTTATTGCAAAATAAACGGGAGGTATTCCTGAAGGGAGAAGCTTTTTTTGATATCGCAAAAGATGCAGCAAGGCCATTTATTGTATATACACCGGAAATAGGGATCAAAGTACTGGGAACAAGCTTCAGGGTATCCGAAGAAAACGGGAGCCTGACAGTGACCGTAAAAACCGGTAAGATAGCAGTGTATAACCTGGCCGATAAAAAACAGCGGAGCTATGTGGTAACGCCCAACCATAAGATCCGGTTTAATACCCTCACGGCGGCGTTTGTAGCCGATTCGCTGGATAACAACGAACTGGCGGAACTGCAACCCGCGGTACAACCAAAACCTTTCGTATTCGACAATACTGCTGTAACAGACATCTTCCAGGCTATGGAAACAGCTTACAGTATAAAAATAAATGCAAGCGAGGAAGTGTTTGGCAAGTGCATGATCACCACTACCATCACGAACGAATCATTTGAAAATAAACTTAAAATAATCTGCGCGGCCATTAACGCCAGCTATAAGATCAGCGGGGGCGAGGTATATATTACCGGGAAGCCCTGCGGCTAAAAGTATTGTTCACTTGTAATTCCGCTAAAATGTTCCCTGTTATCACGTTTACCTGAAATTATCAACCAAAAAAAGTGGCGATGCGCTAACACCGCCACCTGTAATTTTTTCCTGCAAAGTCTGGACAACTGCAGCAGGAAAGGAATTGTCGTACTAACGTTTTCATTAATCACAACAAAACACTTGAAGTTATGCACAAAATTGCAAACTCCAACCGGGCTGTCATATTTTTTATGAGGGTTACTTTGCTACAAATAGGTTTTCTGCTCTGCCTGATCACCTGCACTTTCGGCCGGAATGTGCATGCCCAGGAGGTACTGAGCAAAAAGGTGTCACTAAACATGCCACCCACAGACCTGCGTAATATCCTCCGGGCTATCACGGAAAAAACTGCCGTGAACTTTACCTACAACAACAGCACATTACCCGCCAAACAGCGTGTGGCCCTGAAAGCCAGCGATGAACAACTGGGCGAACTTTTACCACGTTTACTGAATCCCCTGCACATCACTTTTGAAGTGATCAACGAACAGATTGTGCTGAAGAAAGAAAAAAGCAATGAAGCAGGCATGAATATAGAAGGGCTGAACGTGCTTTTCCAGAAGATCAGCGGTACGGTGAAATCCAACGACGGTGCTGCTTTACCGGGAGTAAACGTAATGGTGGCCGGCACCAACCGGGGAACGGTAACCAACGTAGACGGGCATTTTGAACTGGAAGCAAAGGAAGGCGATGTGCTGATCTTTTCTTCCATTGGCTTTGCACAGCAGCGCGTAACCGTTGGCGCCAATTCCGTGCTGAACATCGTAATGGCGGCATCGGCCACCTCTCTCGATGCAGTGGCCATCACGGCATTGGGCATTAAAAGGAATGTAAGAACACTGGGCTACTCACAGGAAGAAGTAAAAGGAGGGGAAGTGGCCCGCTCCAATGCCCCCAACATCGTAAATGCATTAGCCGGAAAAATGGCGGGTGTAAATGTTACCAGCCCCAATGGTGTAGACGGTGGTACCACCCGCATCGTAATTGGCGGTAACAACACCATCCAGGGCGATAACCAGCCCCTGATCATTGTGGATGGTATGCCTATGGCCAATGACCTTGCACGGCCTTACGATGTGCGCAATGCGCCAACCGGTAGCGCCATGTATGCCGGCAACAATGCCGATGCGTCCAATACCAGCTCCCCAAAGGATTTTGGTAGTCCCATTAACATGATCAACCCTGAAGATATTGAAAGTATCAGTGTGCTGAAAGGCCCTACCGCCGCTGCTTTGTACGGTGGTAAAGGCGCTAACGGCGTAATCCTGATCACTACCAAGAAGGGTACAAAGAGTACCGGTTTGGGCGTAGACTACACCTACGGTTATAAAAATATTGACCCGTACCGTTTCCTCGAATTACAAAATGAATACGGCGCCGGCGGTATGGTGTCGTTAAATACACCGGAATACTTAACAGATGCCAATGGCAATCCAAAGCTCACGGAAGGCTGGACCGGCCTGTACGTGGATCCCAAAACAGGTTCAGGCCCGTATGGTGTAAACACTTACAACCAGGTGGGATGGGCCGGATCCGGCCTTTCCTGGGGACCGAAAATGGATGGTAAAATGATCACCTGGTGGGATGGTTCCCAACAGGCGGATGTGCCGCAACCCGATAATATTAAACTGCTGTTCAGGAACGGAACACAGTCCACGCATAACGTATCCCTTTCCGGTGGCAATGAATGGGGATCTATCCGCGCTTCCTTTTCGAGGCTGGATAACACCGCGGTATTACCCAACAGTGATTACTACCGCAACACCTTTAACCTCGGCGCCAATATGAAGCTCACGAAAAGGGTAAATGTGCAGCTCACTTCTTCCTATATCGTTAATAATTACCACAACCCGCCACAGTTGGGTAACGACGATGCCAATTCCTGGATGAAGAGATTGGTATACAATGCCGGCAGGAACTACCGTGGTGAAGATATCGGCATCTACAAAAATGAAGACGGCTCACAGAAC
>NZ_DATMTE010000621.1:0-9585 GCF_035564935.1 Chitinophaga sp.
CTTCTACACCCGGAAAGGAAATTATAATTACTACACCGCAGAATTATACGCTAATCTTTTCTTTACCAAAGGCACGGTATGTACGGATGAACAGGGTGAAGATCCTGAGCGTTCCAGCGGTAGCCTGGCCCGGCATAAGGCACAGCTGAAACAGCTGATCTTTAACCCGGGGAAGCCCATTCGCGGCGTGCCCATTGTAGGGGCTAAAGTAGCCATTTTCAACAGCGAGGTAATGCGGTTTTACGACTTTTCCATTACTGCAGAAAACTATGTGGATGGCACCTCCTGTTATGTATTTACCGCCAAAACGAAGCCCGGGCTGAACCGGATCGACCGCGCCGATGTAGTGATCGATGAGCTCATCACCTGGTTTAATAAGGATAACTTTGAAATTGTGGGCCGCAAATACGCCCTTTCGTATAAAACAATGCTGTTTGATTTTAATGTGAAGATGAATGTGCAGATGACCAAATACAATGGTCTCCTGATCCCCGCACTGGTTACCTATAACGGCACCTGGAATGTGCCTTTCAAAAAAAGGGAAACCGCCGTTTTTGCGGCAAAATTCCTCAATTTTACCGGTGCGCAGTAACTAATTCACCAACGTGATAGTCCCTGTTTTATGCACGGCAAACCGGGTGATCACTTCTTTATAATCCACTATCCATACATAGGTGGCAATATCTGCTAAAGTGCCATTCACGCGCCCGTTCCAGCCTACCTGCGGATCGGTGGTATAAAAGATCCGTTCTCCCCAGCGGTTATAAATACTAAGCGTATAATCGTATATAGGACACCGGTATACCGGCCGGAAATAATCGTTTCTTCCATCTCCGTTAGGAGAAAACGCAGTAGGGAAAAACAGCTGGCACTGGCAGTCGTGGTATTTTACCTCTATGGAGTCAACAGATGTTCCGCAGCTGTTGGTAGCCACCATGGCGTAAAACCCGGGCCGTGTAACAGTGTACATAGGTGTGCTGGTGCTGTCCTGCCATTTGTAGGTGCCGCCGCCGGCGCCGGTGGCGCGCAGCTGGTATACCTCATTCCTGCAGAGCAGTGTATCGGGGCCGAGGTTTACCCGCAGGGTGTCCTCAAATCTTACGGAGATGCTGTCCATCGATTCGCAGCGGCCTATTTGTGCATGCACGTAGTAGAAGCCCGGTTTGGTAACGTAATACGTGGCCTGGTCGGAGCCATCCTGCCAGAGGTATTGCCCGTTGCCAAAATCTGCCGTGAGCACCAGGAAATTGCCTTTGCAGATACTGGTGTCATTACCGAGGTCCAGTTTTTTTAAGCGGTTATAGTTAATGAAGATGGTATCTACCACGCTGCAGGTATTGTTGATTTCCACCAGCGCCCACAGGTTGGTGGTACTGCTGATGGTAACGGCCGGGGTGGTGGCGCCGGTACTCCATTCCCAGCCAGTAGCTTGGGGAATGTTGGGAGCCACCCGGATAGATTCACCCGGGCATAGCAGCGTATCCGGGCCCAGCGAAAAAGGATAAGGGGCGCCGGTAAAGGTAATGGTGATCTCGTCTGATACAGTGGGGCATCCTTTCGGGAACACATCTACGTGATAGGTACCGGAGGTATACACATCCTGCGTGGGTTCCGTATTGCCGGTATTCCAGAGATAAGTACAGTTTTGCGCGGTGGCATCCAGCGCAATATGTTCACCGGTGCAAAGTATAAGATCTTTACCAAGCGCTATTTCCGGGATAGGCGTATAGAACACATTCACGGAATCAGGATTGGGGCAGCCGTTTATTTTTACTTTATAGGTAGCGGAGGTGTCCACGAGAATGCTGCTGTTGGTAGAGCTGTCTTGCCAGAGATAGGTAGCGCCGGGAATAACAGGCGCCTGTAAGGTCATGGTGCCGCCTTCGCACAAAGTAATGTCCTGGTCGCCCAGGTCAAAGATCACGGGCGTAACAATGGTAAGGGATTGCACGGTAGTATCTGCAACGCCGTTACGCCAGGCAATGAGGGTATCGGAATACGTGCCGGTGCTGGTATAAATATGCCAGGCGTGCATGCTCCGGGAGGAATCTTTATCTCCCGAAGGGGGATCATTAAAGAACCATTTCACCGAGTCGATACCCGCCGGGTTAGTGATCAGGAAAAAAGAAGTGTCGTTTACACAGGTAGATGATACTGCGAATGGGGTATTCTGCGCGTTGGCTTTGCTGATAAACATACTGCACACCAGGAAAACCGGTATAAGTAATAAGGATCGACAGGGAATAGATATTTGGTTTCTCATGCAATTGACATGGGTAATTGCCGCTAAGATAACCTAAACATGTAGAATATTTATAATAATAAGTATGATTTTTATGATAAGATGATTTTAGCGGAGGAAGTGCTCCGCTAAAACCATTGCAGGCGGGTTACTCGCCATCATCTTTCAGCGGTCTTGCTGAAATATATCTTTTCCATTTTTCCAGAACGGAGGTAAAGTCGGACGGTAACTGGCTTTCGAAGTGCATTTTTTCGCGGGTACGTGGGTGTATAAAGCCCAGTTGCTGTGCATGCAGGGCATGACGGGGCATGATATCGAAGCAGTTTTCCACGAATTGTTTGTATTTCGTGTATACAGTTCCTTTAACGATGCGGTTACCGCCATAGGTTTCATCGTTGAACAGGGAGTGGCCGATATGCTGCATGTGTACGCGGATCTGGTGGGTGCGGCCGGTTTCCAGCCGGCATTCGATCATGGTTACATAATTGAACCGTTCCAGTACGCGGTAATGGGTAATGGCTTCCTTGCCATATTCGCCGTCGGGGTAGGCATCCATGATCTTACGCAGGCGCTGGTGCCGGCCTACATGGGCTACAACGGTGCCTTCGTCTTCTTCAAAATCGCCCCATACCAGTGCAATATAGCGGCGATGTACAGTGTGGTCGAAGAACTGTTTGGCCAGGTCGTTCATGGCTTTGTCGGACTTGGCAATAACCAGCAGCCCGCTGGTGTTTTTATCGATACGATGCACCAGTCCGAAGCGGGGAAGTTCAGGTTCTGTGGCCTGGGTTTTATCGCCGAGGTACCAGGAGAGGCCATTTACCAGGGTGCCATCGCGGTTACCGCAGCCGGGGTGTACCACCAGGCCGGCGGGTTTGTCGATGACCATTATATCGTCGTCTTCATATACAATATTCAGCGGCAGTTCCTGCGGAATGATATCCGTATTTTCCGGGTTCTTATTGGAAAACACAACGATCCTGTCCAGCGGCCTGATCTTGTAATTGGCTTTAACGGGTTTATCGTTCACCAATACCATTTCACCATCCAGGGCCTGCTGGATCTTATTGCGGGTAGCGCCTTCTATGCGGTTAGTAAGGAATTTATCAATACGGATGGGCTCCTGGCCCTTATCCACCACCATATTGATCTTTTCATACAGTTCCTCGCTGCCATCCCCGTTATCCAGCTCATCTTCCAGTTCCAGCAATTCTTCAGCCATTAATACAATTTTTTGCAAAGGTAAAGTTTAGTTGGCAGTTTAGCGGTTATGAGGGTAAATGTTCCGTATCACGGCGATTTGGCGTACCTTTGCGCAGCTGAAAAAGACCAGTATGATCATGGATAAAGCCAAACAGAAGATTGTAGTAAAAGACCTCGGCGTAATAGATTACCAGGCCGCCTGGGATTACCAGGAGCAATTGCTGAAGGAAAATGTGCAGTTGAAAACCCGCGCGGCTGGCGGGTTGCCGGGAACCACTACCAATTACCTGTTGTTTTGCGAACATCCTCCTGTGTATACTATTGGTAAAAGCGGGCATATGGAAAACCTGCTCATTTCCCGGGAAGAGTTACAGGAGCGGGGCATAGGCTTTGTGCCTACCAACCGCGGCGGTGATATTACTTTTCATGGCCCCGGCCAGGTGGTGGGTTATCCTATCCTGGATCTCGAAAATTTCTTTACGGATATCGGCAAATACCTGCGTTGCCTGGAAGAGGTAATTATCCGCACACTGGCGGAGTATGGTGTAACCGGCGACCGCTCCGCCGGGGAAACCGGTGTATGGCTGGACCCGCACAATAAAGTAAAGGCCCGTAAAATATGCGCTATGGGGGTACGTTGCAGCCGCTGGGTAACCATGCATGGTTTTGCGCTGAATGTAAATACCCTGATGGATTACTTCAATAACATCATTGCCTGTGGCATTGCCGACAAGCAGGTGGCCTCACTGGACAGGGAAGTGGGCGGCCCGGTAAGCCTGGAGGAAGTAAAAGCTAAGCTGAGCAAACATTTCGGCGAAGTGTTCAGCGCCGAAATGATATAACCTTACATTTTATAGTTCAATGGAATAAACAGGTTCCATTTCTCCTTTAATTTTCCATCCTCGAATATTTCGAAGTTGAACCATCCTGCATGCATGAAAATGGCTTTCTCCAGGATGAGGAAGGGTGCTTTCACCTGGTCTATATCAAAAAGGAAAGTACCGTTGGATTCATAGAACTTAACGGAATATTTTTTCTGCAGGGCATCCGGCAGTTTTATATTGATATTACCATCAGCTGTAGTGTAGATGTAATTGGAGGGATGCCAGGAAACCCTTTCCGGTTCCTGCTCTTTACCCCTAAGCCCCTTTGAGGCATCCATGATATCGGCATACTGCAGTTTCTGGTCCGCACGGATGGTGCTGTCCGACAGGGCCAGTACGGTTTTGCTGTACATAAAGCGCCCGTTGGTAAACAGGATGAAGAGGCGGTAATAATTGGTACCCGGCAATGGCTTATTATCAAGATAGGCATTCCTTGTTTGAGTAGGATAGCTGGCGTAGCCAATGGTATTAAAGTTCAGCACGCTGTCGAGAGAGCGCTGTACGCCTATTTCTTTTACCTGTGTGAAGCCGGAGATCCAGTCCAGTTGTATTCTACCGGTTTTGATAGAAGCGGTAAAATCGGGTAACACAGGCGGCATAAACTGCTGGTCCTGTGCATTTCCAGCAAATCCGGTCAATAAAAAAATTCCAATAACAAAAGTGATACGCACAAACTGCTTCATACTGATTATTCCGTGAGCTCTTAAAGTTGGCAAAAATACACTACCGTTCAAATATAATGAACAGTTTTTAAAAGGATAGAACGCCGGGAGGCAGGGAAAGATTGCCCTGAAGGCCGCCGGTATGTATCAGCAGTATGTTACTGTTTTCCGGGAAGTAGCCCTGCTGCGCCAGTTCCCCGAAGGCCATTGCCAGTTTACCTGTGTAAATAAAATCTGTAGGGATGCCTGTTTCGTTATAGAAACTATTGATAAAATCTATAAGGGCGGGCGATTTTTTTGCATAGCCACCGCCATGGTATTCATATAAAAGCTGCCAGTGGCCGGTACCGCCGGGGCGAAGGAGGCCGGCTACTTCTTTTTCAAGGTATTGTGCGCCTTTCAGCACCGGGATACCGGTTACCTGCTGGTATGGCTGCGCGCTGTTGATAAGGCCCGCAAGGGTAGTGCCGGTGCCCGCTGCGCAGAGAATGTGTGTATATGGAGCTGTGGGCAGAACTGAAAGGATCTCTTCACAGCCTTTGGCGCCGGCTGCGTTGTGACCGCCTTCGGGAACAATATGGTAACCGGGGTATGATGTTTCCCCGGTTTTGTGATCCCGGTAATCTTCCCGGCTGATGAAAACCAGCTCCATGCCGTTGTTTGCTGCGGTTTGAAGCGTATGATTCAGCTGGTGGCGATGCTCTTCTCCCCTGATAACCCCGGTACACGGCAGGCCCGATTCCTTACAGGCCAGGGCAGTAGCGGCAATATGGTTGGAGTAGGCGCCGCCGTAGGTAAGGATCCCATTACAGCCATTTGCTTTAGCCGCTGCAATGTTGTATTTCAGTTTAAACCACTTATTCCCTGATATTTCCGGGTGGATCTTGTCCAAACGCAGCATAGCGGCGCTGAGACTTGCCGGCAGCCAACCGGTGCGAAAGGAATCAAGGGTAATATGATCGTAAGAAAGCATGCGCGGTTAAGTGATATCGGAAAAAGACCGGGGAGATGAAGGCATACTGCAGCCTTCATCTCCCCAAATATAAAATCAAATTTGATTAATCATTGGTCAGGAAGCCCCCCTGGCCCCTGTACAGCTTTACCGGCTTATCCAGTTTTACTTTCAGCACGGTGATGTATTTATACTGCACATTTTCCGGCACATCAATGAATACCAGTCCTGGTACGGCGCTCCAGGAAATTTTGCCTACCACTTTGTGCGTCAGCCGGCTGTTATTGCCCAGCACGGTGATACTTTCAATTTTATTGGACAGGCCTTTCACCATTACCTGGCCGCTGGTTTTGGCGGGGAGGAACAGGTAAAGGGTGGTGGAGTCTTTAGACAGGGTAGTAGGGCCATAGAAGTGACCCTGGGGGATACCGCCGATGGTATTGAACACGGCTTCGCCGTTGCGTTGGTTCCAGGCGCCCAGTTCTTTCAGCACGTGCACTTCTTCTTCAGGGATGCTGCCATCGGCTTTGGGGCCGATATCGAGGAGGAGATTACCGCCATTGCTTACGGCGTCCACAAAGATGGTGATGATCTCGAAAGGTGTTTTCCAGTTGGTATCCTGCGGCTGCCAGCCCCAGTTGCTGTTGATGGTCATGCAAAGTTCCCACCAGTGATACTTTGGGCGTGATACCGGGAAATTCTGTTCAGGGGTTTCATAATCGCCGTAGCCTTGTAAACGCCCGTTGATAATGGTGTTGGGGTTATGTGAGGTGAGCATCTGCCGCATTTTAGGCGCTTCCCATTCCTCTGCGGAATGTTCCCAGTCGCCGTCGAACCACCACAGGTCGGGGTTGAACTTTGTCATTACTTCGGCCATTTGTCCTTCATAGAACTGCAGGAAGCGCTGCCATCTTTCGGGCTGGGCTTTGATATCGTAACGGTTACTGTCTTTCAGGAACTGCGGATAGTCCTTGTGGCTCCAGTCGATCAGGGAAAAATAGGCACCACATTTGATACTATCGCGCCGCAAAGCCGCGTAGAGAGGGGTGAGCACATCTCTTTTCGCCGGTGTACTGTTAGCAACATCCAGTTTACTGTATTTGCTGTCCCACAGGGCCACGCCGTCGTGGTGTTTGGTGGTCATTACCGCATAGCGGGCGCCGGATGCTTTAATAAGATCGGCCCATGCCTGCGGGTTGTAATTATTTGCAGTAAAGCCTTTGAGCTGCTGCATGTAATCAGGGTAAGATATTTTTTTGTTGTGGAATGACCAGGATTCATCTACTCCTTTGACTGAATAGATGCCCCAGTGGATAAAAATGCCCAGCTTGGCATCGGCGAACCACTGCATTTTTTCTTTGATGTCATCCGGATTTGTTTTCTGTTGCGCAGTAGCAGTGGTAAAAAGCTGCATGGCAAGGGCTCCCAGCACTAATAATCTCTTCATTGTTCAGTTTAATTAATCTTTAAAAAAGGCGTTATCCACAAAAAGAAAGTGTGAAAATAGTTTTAATGATTAAATTTAGCGCCGATATTTTTAGGTAAATAGTTGACACTTATAAAACTAATATCAGAAAAATGCAACCGACTTTATTGATTCTGGCGGCCGGTATGGCCAGCCGATACGGCAGTTTAAAGCAAATCCAGAAATTTGGCCCCAGCGGTGAAACTATCATCGATTACTCTATTTACGACGCTATCAGCGCCGGTTTTGGAAAAATAGTGTTCATCATCCGCGAGAATTTTGCAGCAGATTTCAAAGAGATCTTTGAACCGAAGCTCAAAGGCCGCGTGGCTGTTGATTTTGTATACCAGGAAATGGATGCTTTTTTAGATGGTCATGCGGTGCCGGCTGACAGGACCAAGCCGTGGGGTACTGCCCATGCGGTGCTTTGCGCGAAGAACGCTATCAATGAGCCATTTGCAGTGATCAATGCAGATGATTTCTATGGTACCGATGCTTTCGTTAAAATGGCGGAGTTCCTGAACAACGGCTGTAAGCCCAACGTATATAGCGTGGTAGGGTATGAACTGGGTAAAACGATCAGTGAGCATGGTTCTGTTTCCCGCGGTGTGTGCGAAGTGAGCGCAGACGGGAACCTGGCTGCTATCAATGAAAGAACGAAGATATACCCGGAGAACGGACAGATCGTTTATGAAGAAGCTGATGGCAGCAAGCACCCGTTGGCCGCCAACACGCCGGTATCCATGAACTTCTGGGGTTTCCATCCGAGTGTATTTGAGCTGAGCCAGGGTCTTTTCAGTGAGTTCCTGGAGAAGAACAGCAGCAATCCCAAGTCTGAATTTTTTATTACGATAGTAGCCGATGAATTTACCCGCCGTGGCATTGGCACGGTGAAGGTAATACCTACCAGTGCAAAATGGTTTGGCGTTACCTACAAAGAAGATGCACCAGGCGTGCAGGCCAGCTTATCGGGGCTGGTTGAGAATGGAGAATATCCAGACAATTTATGGAAATAAAACCCAACAAAAGCATCCTTCAGGCTTTTGGACTTGAGCCTGAAGGATTAAATGTCCGAAAATTTGGATCAGGACACATCAACAACACTTTTTTGTTAGAAAAAAAGCAGGACGGCAGTAGCTACGTTTTACAAAAGATCAATGTAAACGTATTTAAGGAACCAGGGGTCATCGCCGCCAACCAGAGAATGGCAGCAAACTACCTGGCAGTACATCATCCCGGCTATCTGTTTATTACGCCGATCCCCACGGTTAACGGGGAAGAGCTCTTTGTAATTGACAACGAATACTGGAGATTGATCCCTTTTATTGCGGATTCCGTAACGGTGGATCAGGCCGACAACCCAAAGCAGGCGTATGAAGCAGCCAGACAATTTGGCCGCCTCGCCAGTTACCTTTCGGGTATTGACCTGAAGCCGTTTAAAGCTTCGATTCCAAACTTTCACAACCTGACCCTCCGGTACAGTGCTTTCCAGGAAGCGATCCGGACGGCGAAGGACAACAGGAAAGTTGCAGCAGAAGAGATGATTGAAGATTTCCTCCGCTATTCTGACATCGCAGTAACGTATGAACAACTGAAAACAAATCCTGAATTCAGGGATCATCTGATGCACCACGATACCAAAATCAATAACGTATTGCTCAACAAGGATACTTATGAAGGTATTTGTGTATGTGATTTGGATACCCTGATGCCCGGAAAAATCATCTCAGACCTCGGCGATATGGTACGCACTTATGTTTGCCCCGTGTCTGAAGAAGAAAGGGATTTCAGCCAGATCGTTATCCGCGAAGAATACTACGAAGCCCTTATGCAGGGGTATCTCGCAGAGATTGGCGGTACTTTGACAAAAGTAGAAAAGGAACAATTGTTCTTTGCCGGGAAGTTCATGATCTACATGCAGGGGATACGCTTCCTCACCGATTATCTGAATGGTGATGTGTATTATCCCATCAAGTATCCGACACACAATTACGACCGCGCAAAAAACCAGCTGGTTTTACTGCAGCGGCTCATGGAAAAAGAAACAGTACTGCAGGATATCATCGACAAATGCCTGCACGTAAACGTAACAAGCGAACAGTAGTGAACAGTAAATGAAATCATTTTTTAGAACGTGAACAGTAATGAAATGAAATCATTTTGGTCCCGGTGCTTCC
>NZ_DATMTE010000622.1:0-4836 GCF_035564935.1 Chitinophaga sp.
CAAAAACGCAAACTATTTGTCCAACCAGCCACATCGAAATCATTCCGAAAAAATTAAACAACCGGGAATATGCAAAAAAGTTTTCTCGTATCTATGATGGCTTCGGCCGTAAGGCCGGGCTTTATCGCAGGCGCCACCTGCCTGCTGATATGCTTCTCTATTCAAACGGCTGCAGGAAACGCCGGCATTCCGGCGGCCAACATCCAAACCGTCGCGGAGGTCATTATCCGGGGCCGGATAACCGACAGCGATAACGGGACCCCGTTGCCAGGCGCCCAGGTACGGCTCAAAGGCGCCAAAACAGGTGCGGCATCTGATGGCGATGGCCGCTTTGTTCTCACTGTGCCGGATAACACCGGTACGCTTATCATCAGCTTTATGGGATATACCACTCAGGAAGTGGAGATCGCCGGGAGGAAACAAATTGATGTGCAACTGAAGCCGGATGCCCAGAAGCTGCAGGATGTGGTGGTAGTGGGATATGGCACCCAATCAAGAACAAAAGTGACCGGCTCCGTGGCACAGGTAGGGGAGGAAGTGTTTAAAAACCGTCCTATCGTGAATCTTGCCCAGGGCCTTCAGGGCGCTATCCCCAATCTGAACATCTCCTTTGGAGATGGACAGCTGAACCGTGGCGGCACGTTCAATATCCGTGGCTTTACCTCTATTAATGGCGGTGCTCCCCTGATCCTGATAGACGGTACACCCGGTGAGATCAATCTCATTAACCCGGAAGATGTGGAAAGCGTAACCGTACTGAAGGATGCGGCATCCGCAGCTATTTACGGCGCCCGCGCCGCCTTCGGTGTAATATTGGTGACCACCAAAAAAGGTAAGGAAGGCAAACCGCTGGTGCGTTACACCAACAACTTCGGCTTCGGCAAGCCGATAGGTATTCCAGCGGTGATCAAAGATCCGCTGGAAGCTGCTACAGTGCAGAATGAAGCATATCGTGGATATGCCGGTACAGATGCACCGGGCATGCCTGCCATCATTGAATACCTTAATCAACGGCGTGATGATCCTTCACTGCCGGAGCTGGGAGTGGATGCCAGCGGTAACTTTATCCGCGGTGCGAACACCGACTGGTATGGTGAGTTTTATAACGACAAAGCTCCCTTCTCCAAAAACTATATCAGCATTTCCAACTCAAAGAATAATACTTCCTATTATCTCTCCCTGGGCTATGAAAAACAGGATGGTATTTTCGCCCAGGCCACGGATTCCTATGAACGGATCAGTTCCCGCCTGAAAGTGGATACCCGCGTGTGGGACTGGCTCCAGGTGTTCGACAACATAGAATTTAACCAGGGTTTGTACGATGCGCCTAATAAATTTGTAACCGATGGCGGTTATAATGTGTACCGTTACCTTTCTCTTTATGCCAGTCCTTACGAAGCTATTAAAACAGCCAACGGAAATTATACGCTTGCGGGCATGTCTGTATTCGGGCAGCTGAACAACGGAGGGCGCACAAAAAACAAAGACCAGGTGTTCAAGAATACGGTAGGATTCCGAACAAATTTCTTCGGCAACCGTTTACGGCTAAACGGAGATTACACTTACTTCCTCACACAAACCCGCGACGACATCCAGTATTTCAGGATGAAGTATGAGAACAAACCCAACAGCATTGTAAATTTCACCAATCCTGATTATTATTCTTCCGGCGCTGCTGACAGGGCGCATCATATCATCAACCTGTACGCGGAATATGAAGAGCGTTTCGGGAAGCATCATGTAAAAGGCCTGGCCGGGTTTAACCGTGAACTGAACCAGTTGAGCGCATTCATAGCCAGGAGGGATGAAAATATTACTTCCGAACTGGGCTCCATCAACCTTACCAATGGTATCACCACACTGTCGGCCGATAAATCGGAATGGGCGCTCCAGGGGATCTTTGGCCGGTTGAACTATGATTTTGATAATAAGTACCTGCTGGAGTTCAACGGCCGGTATGATGGTACCTCCCGCTTTGCAAAGAATGACCGCTTTGGTTTTTTCCCTTCCGTGTCTGCCGGATGGGTGCTTTCAAATGAACCTTTCTTCGGGTCGCTGAAGCAAAGCATCAGCAATTTCAAGCTCCGGGCTTCTTATGGTTCGCTGGGCAACCAACTGGTAAGCGACTATGCTTACATCAGCACTATGTCGCCTTACACTGCGTCCGACCTGCTGGATCTGAACGGCCAGCTGCCGCTGTCTGTGCGCGCCCCTAACCTGGTGCCTTTCAACCTTACATGGGAAACAGCCAGCACACTGAACACAGGCTTTGATATGACTTTGCTGAAGAACAGGTTGAATGTTGGCTTCGACTGGTATAACCGGCAAACAAAGAACATGCTCACCAAAGGGAGAACATTGCCAGCGGTGCTGGGTACCACCGAGCCAAAGGAAAATGCGGCGGATCTTTCTACCAAAGGATGGGAGTTATCGCTGCGGTGGAATGACGAGTTGCAACTGGCAGGTAAGCCCTTTGCCTATCATTTCTCCGTAGTGCTGTCGGATAGCCGGTCCTTCATCACGCGCTTCAACAATCCCAGCAGGCTGCTGACCGATTATTACGAAGGAATGGAAGTAGGGGAGATCTGGGGATATACTACCCTGGGCTTTTTCAAAACAGATGATGAATCGGCCGGGTATGCGGACCAGTCGAGGTTGCACCTGTTTCCCGGCTTGCCTAAAGCAGGGGATATCAAGTTTGAAGATACGAACGGAGACCATGTGATCAGCTTTGGAAGAAACACAGTAGACGATCCGGGCGATCTCCGTAAGATCGGGAACACCACGCCCCGTTATGCGTATGGTGTGAACATGGGCTTTAACTGGTATAATTTCTCGGTCGATGTATTCCTGCAGGGAATCGGCAAGCGCGATTTCTGGCCGGGCACAGAGGCAGCAGTGTTCTGGGGCTTCTATAACCGTTGGAACCAACCTGTGTACGATCATATTTACAACAATTACTGGACGCCTGAAAACCCTGATGCCTATTTCCCGCGTTTGCGCGCTTATGAAGCATTGTCCACCGATCGTTCATTAGGCGCTGTACAAACACGTTACCTGCAGAATGCAGCTTACCTGCGCCTTAAGAACCTGAGCCTTGGTTATACCATTCCACAGGCCATTACCAACAGGGCAAAGATTGCGCTGGCAAGGGTTTTCTTTTCCGGGCAAAACCTGTTTGAATGGACACGGTTGTCTAAAGCATTCGATCCTGAAGGGATCCGCGACGAAGTGGATGCTTCGCGGGCAAACGGCGCGGGCTTCGTATACCCGCTGCAACGGACGTTTACATTTGGCGTTGAGCTTAACTTTTAAAAATCTGGTTATGCATATAAAATTACTTTTAGTGCTGCTGTTGACAGGATGCTGTTTTGTTGCCTGTAAAAATGATTTCCTGGAGCGTTATCCGCAAAGTGAGATCAGCCCGCAGCAGTTCTTCAATACGGAGAAAGACCTGGAGCTATATGCCAATAGTTTCTATGCCAGCCTGCCGGGGGAAGATATCTTCACGGCGGATTTTTCAAGCGATAACGTAGATGTATCTGCGATTGATGAAGTAGTAACAGGACGAAGAAGGGTATTCACGGATGCCGCTTCTGCCGGCTGGACCTGGACGGCATTATATAATATCAATTACTTCCTGGAACACTACAACAAACCTGCTATCCCTGCAGAAGCAAGGAACCATTACGCCGGTGTGGCCAGGTTCTTCCGTGCATGGTTCTATTTTGATAAACTGAAGCGATTTGGAGATGTGCCCTGGTACAGCCAATCGCTGAACGCAGGCAGCCCCGAGCTTTATAAAGCACGTGATCCCCGCAGTCTCATTATGGATTCCATCAGGGCGGATCTCGATTTTGCAACGGCCAATCTCCGTTCAGCCAAAACACCGGCGCGCATCAATAAATGGACGGCGCTTGCTTTCAAATCTACCGTATGCCTTTTTGAAGGTACTTTCCGCAAATATCATCCGGAGTTCCAGTTGCAGGGATCGGCGAATGCGTTGTTGGAAGAAGCTGCTGCGGCCGCCGGTGAAGTGATGACAGGCGCACAATATAAACTCGCCACCGGTGATGCCAATGCCGTGTACCTGAATCTCTTTGCCGCTCAAACGCCCAATGCCAATGAATTTATCTTAAGCCGTCTTTATGGGCTAACGGTAAATAAATCGCATGCCGCTAACCAGATCTTCACTTCGCCTACGCGCGGTAACCCCGGGCTTACAAAATCGCTGATGGAATCTTACCTGATGAAAGACGGTACGCGCTTCTCCGCCGTACCCGGAGCTGCCGCCATGCCCTTTTGGGAAGAAGTGATGAACAGGGATCCCCGCCTGGCGCAAACCATCCGCACTCCCGGCTATAGCCGTATAGGCGCCACCGTAAAACTGGTGCCGGATTATGCCAACGCTTTCACCGGTTATCAGAATATAAAATTTGTGTCTACTCCCGACCAGGATGCCGCCGCCTATACACCGCTTCCCATTATCCGTTATGCCGAAGTATTGTTGAACTATGCAGAGGCAATGGCTGAACTGAACAAGCTCACCCAGGTGGAAGCAGATCGCTCCATTAACCTGTTGAGGGACCGGGTGGGTATGCCAAAACTTACGATCGGTGGCCTCACAGCAGATCCCTTCCTGTTGGCACAATACCGGCATACAACGGATCCCGTGGTGCTGGAGGTGCGCCGCGAACGCCGCATAGAGCTGGCCATGGAAGGATTCCGGTTTAATGACCTGATGCGCTGGAAAGAAGGACATCTGCTGGCAGAAGTTTTTTATGGCGCTTATTATCCCGCAAAAGGAACCTATGATCTTGACGGCGATGGGAAGAA
>NZ_DATMTE010000623.1:0-5797 GCF_035564935.1 Chitinophaga sp.
ATTTTCATATAGAATGGTTTAACGCCCGGATGCTGTTGCGCACAAATCATACCAGCGCCGGCTATATTTTTCATGTGCAAAATATTAGCGGTTGCATTTGCCGGATGTAAGTTATATTTTAACGGTATTATGACGGAGCTATCATTTAACCGCAGGCATGCTTTAAAAACGCTGGGTTTAACCGCCGGCGCTGCCTTACTGAACCTGCCGGCATCAGCGGAAGCCGGTGGGGAAAAGCCTTCCCCGGCTTTTAAGTACTCGCTGAACATGAGCACTATCCGCGGTCAGCGACTGGGATTTATTAAAGAGCTGGAAGTTGCATCCAAAGCGGGATTCAGATCAGTGGAGATATGGATAGATACTTTTCAGCAATACCTGGAGCAGGGCGGGTCAGCAACAGAAGCTAAAAAGATAATCAGCGATTTAGGTATTGAAATAGAAAATGCCATTGGTTTTGCCAAATGGATAGTGGATGATGACGCCACCCGCAAAGCAGGGCAGGAACAGCTGCAGCGTGAAATGGAACAGCTGGCGAAAATTGGTTGTAAACGGGTAGCAGCTCCCCCCATGGGTGCCAACAGTAAAGATGCTGCTTTAATAAACCTGGATGTTATTACAGAAAGATACATAACAATACTGGAGATGGGAGAGAAGACCGGCGTGATGCCTATTCTCGAAATGTGGGGAGGATCGCCCAACCTGAAAAAGATAAGCCAGGTGCTGTATGTAGTTGCAGCAAGCGGTCGTAAGGATGCGCGCCTGCTGATGGATGCATTCCATATTTTTAAAGGAGGCTCGGAGCCGGACAGTATGGCGTTTGTGGGTAAACCCGCTGTAGAGGTGTTCCATATCAACGATTACCCGGCAGGTATTGCGCCGGAAAAAATTTCTGAGCCGGATCGTATTTACCCGGGAGATGGCATTGCGCCGTTGCGGCAAATGCTGCAGTATATAAAAGATCCCGGTAAACCGGTGGTATTGTCGCTCGAGGTTTTTAACCCGGAGTATTATAAACAGGATGCCCTGCTGGTGGCGAAAACCGGTTTGGCAAAAATGAAGGCTGTTACGGCGGGCGTGTAAGGATTCAGCTGGATTCCCTCACAATCAGTTCCGTTTTCAATACCCTGATAATACTTTTCCAATCGGCTACATCCCTGCTCATCTGGTCTATAAGCAGCTGTGCTGCGGTGCCGCCGATTTCCTTTACCGGCTGCGATACCGTAGTCAGGGAAGGATGAATAAGCCCTGAGGCAAAGTCGTTACTGAAGCCTACTACGGCGATATCTTCCGGTACCCGCAGGCCTCTCTTTTTTACTACCTGTATAATTTCTATGGCAGTAGGGTCGCTGATGGCAAAAATGGCATCAGGCGGATGTGGGAGGTTTAAAAGATGGTTCACATAAATATGCACCTTATCAAGATTCAGATCATAAGGGATCACCAGTTCTTCATCGAACTCAATATTATTTTTTCTTAGTGCTGCTTTATACCCGTTCTGCCTTTTTTCACTGATCTTTAAAGAGGCGGGGCCGGATAAATGCGCAATTCTTTTCCTGCCCCTCTCAATCAGGTGATTTACGGCCCTGAATGCACCATCGTAATCATCAACAATTACTTTGGGCACATCCATTTCATCACATACACGATTAAAAAATACAATGGGAATACCCTTTCGCTGGAATATCTTTAGATGATCAAAGTTCTTTGTTTCTTTAGTGATAGATACCAGCACGCCATCTACCTGGTTAGCCAGCATTACTTTGGTATTGGCTACTTCCGTTTCATAGGTTTCGTTCGACTGGCAAATGACCGTATTGTAGCCGGCTTTGCTGGCCACTTCCTGCGCACCTATGGTAATGTTCGGGAAATAGGAACTGGTAAATTCAGGTACAATGATGCCAATGGTATTTGTTTTCCGTGTAACCAGGCTAATGGCAAGCATATTTCGCTGGTAATCCAGTTTTTCCGCCAGCTCCAGTACCGCCTGCCGGGTTGCCGCATTTACGCTGGGATGCCCTGTTAATGCCCTTGATACAGTTGATTTGGAAAGATTCAGCTGTTTCGCGATGTCAACGATGGTGATCTGGTGTCGCTTCATCCGTTTTTTTATGTAAAGAAACACAATTATACCAAAATTGGGAACATTCCCAATTTATGGGAATGTTCCCAATTGTAAAATGATCATTTTTTTATTCGCCGGGTAACAGTTAGTTATAATCTTTGGAACACATAAATTCTCACGATATGAAAGAACTGTTGCTCAGAACTTCTTTTGCGCCAACCGTGCCCGTACCTGTACATTTACACCAATCATCCACGTTTCACCCGTTACGCCAATACACGGAGTAAGTACCTCCACCGGCACACAACAAAAACCAACATGAATTACACAAACTAACATCTAAAAACACGTTTGGGGGTATGCAGAAAAATGTTTTCTTATCAGCAGGGTATTTATTGCTCCTGCTTTTTATCATCTTACCTGTTGCAGATGCAGCAGCACAGCAGCCCGCCACGGGGCAGGCTGAAAAAAGATCCGTTACGGGTAAAATAACGGAAGCCGCAGGCACCGCCCTGCCAGGCGTAACTATCCGCGTTAAAAACGACAAAACGTCCGCCATTACCAATGAAGAAGGAATTTACAACATTGCGGTGCCCAACACTCCTGGCGCAACCCTCGTATTCAGTTACGTAGGATTTTTGAGCCGGGAAGTAAAGCTTACCGCCGGCAGAACGGTGTATAATATTGTGCTGGAACCGGCCATTAAAGGGCTGAACGATGTAGTGGTGATCGGTTATGGCACCGTGAAAAGAAAAGATGTTACCGGGTCTGTAGGAGAGGTGAAGATGGCCGACCTGGCAAAAGCGCCAGTACCTTCTTTTGAAGAAGCCCTCGCCGGCCGTGTGGCAGGTGTGCAGGTATCTGCCAGCGACGGACAGCCGGGATCCGCCCTGAACATCGTTATCCGGGGTAATAACTCGGTTACACAGGAAAACTCCCCGCTGTACGTGGTGGACGGATTCCCGATGGAAAACCCTTCCAACAATATTTTCAACCCGGAAGAAATTGCCTCCATTGAAGTATTGAAAGACGCCTCCGCTACCGCTATTTACGGTGCAAGAGGCGCCAACGGCGTAATTCTCATCACCACAAAAAAAGGTAAAACAGGTGCGCCAACGGTTACCTATCAAACCTGGATGGGCCTCCAGGAAAATATGAAAAAACAAAAAATGATGAGCCCTTACGAGTTCGTCAAATACCAGCTGGAACAAAATTCTACCTTCTATACTCCTATATACCTGGGGGAAGATAAAACATTGGAGGATTACAAGAACGTAAAAGGTATCGACTGGCAGGACCAGGTTTTCAGGAAAGCATTTATGCAGAATCATAGCCTCTCCCTGAGAGGTGGTAACGATAGAACAACTTATTCCCTTTCCGGCTCCCTGCTTGACCAGGATGGTATTATCATCAACAGTGGGTTTAAACGCTACCAGGGCCGGGCTGTAATAGATCAGCGGCTGAACGATAAAGTGAAGGCAGGCATCAATATAAACTACACCGGTACCAAAACCTATGGGGCCGTGGCTTCGCCCACACCTTCGGGGCCTACTTCCAGCCTGATGTACAGCGTTTGGGGATACCGGCCGGTAACCGGCAATGCTTCAGATGATGCGTCTATTATTGATGAACCGTTTGATCCGGATGTAGACCCCCTGAATGAGTACCGCATGAACCCGATCATCTCTACTAAAAATGAATACAACCCGCAGTTCAATAACACGCTTATCACCAATGCCTACCTGGAATACAAACCGGCAAAATACTTTACATTAAGAATAGCCGGCGGTCTTACCAAAGAAGCAGTGCGGAAAGAAATATTCAATAATTCCAATACCCGCCTCGGGAACCCGAAGAGCAGCGTGCTGGGTATTAACGGATCAGTGAGCAACCTGGAACGCACCAACTGGCTCAACGAAAACACCCTCACCTATGCAAGAGTGATCAATAAAGACCATAACCTGAATGTGCTGGGTGGTTTCACCATGCAGAAATCATCTTATTACAGCTACGGGTTCACCGCCAGCCAGGTGCCCAACGAATCGCTGGGTATGAGCGGCCTGGATGAAGGGATCATTAATACCGCGCCTACCGCGAGATCGTCTTACGCGTTAATGTCTTTCCTGGGCCGCGTGAACTACGGGTATAAATCACGCTACCTGCTCACGTTGTCGCTCCGCGCCGACGGATCTTCCAAGTTCCCCGACAACAACCGCTGGGCCTATTTCCCCTCCGGTGCAGTGGCCTGGAGGATCATTGAAGAATCTTTCATGAAAAATATATCCTTCCTCTCCGATGCCAAAATACGCGCAGGATACGGTACCACCGGGAATAACAGGGTGTCGGATTTTGCTTACCTCACTTCCCTGCAGTTGTTCCCTTATTCCGGTTACAGCTTCGGCAATTCACCCGTGCAGGGTATCATCCCCAGCAACCTGGGATACCCGAAACTGAAATGGGAAACTACCGCGCAAACAGATATCGGTATAGACCTGGGCTTTTTAAAGAACCGTATTATGGTAACGGCGGATTACTATAAGAAGAACACGAAAGACCTGCTGCTGAATGCCACCCTGGCGCCTTCTTCCGGTTACCTGAGCGGTATCCGTAACATCGGTAAGGTATCTAATGAAGGGTTGGAGTTTTCTGTCAGTTCCACGAACATCCAGCATAAGAAATTCTCCTGGTCCACCAGCTTCAATATTTCGTTTAACCGTAACCGTGTGATACAGCTGAACGAAGGAGAACCCAGCTACGCATCGCGGATCACCTGGGGTAACTTTAATAACGCTTATCCATATATCGCTATTCCCGGTCATCCTATTGCATCCTTCTATGGATTTATGTTTGATGGCGTTTACCAATACAGCGATTTTGACAAGGTGAACGGAACTACCTACGTGCTGAAAGATAATGTGCCTAACAACGGTAACCCACGAAGCAGTATACAGCCGGGATATATTAAGTTTAAAGATATCAATGGCGATGGACAGGTAGATAACAACGACCTCACGGTTATCGGTAATCCTAACCCGGTACATACTGGCGGGATCTCCAATAATTTCACCTACAGGAACTTTGACCTGAACGTATTTTTCCAGTGGAGTTATGGCAACGATATCCTCAACGCCAACCGCATAGAGTTTGAAAACGGGGATGTAACAAGATCGTTCCTGAACATGTTCGCCAGCTATGCCGACCGCTGGACACCGGAAAATCAAACCAATAAATTGTACAAGGTAGGCGGACAGGGACCGCTGGTATATTCCTCCCGCACTATTGAAGACGGCTCCTACCTGCGTCTTAAAACAGTGGCGCTGGGATATAATTTGCCGGCTCCGCTGCTGAAACAGGCGAAAATAAAGGCGCTGCGGGTATATGCTTCTGCACAGAACCTGATCACCTGGACCAACTACTCAGGACTGGACCCTGAAGTATCTGTAAGGCAATCGGCTTTAACACCGGGCTTCGATTGGTCGGCCTACCCGAAGGCAAGAACCATCACCTTCGGACTGGATGTGACCTTTTAACGAACTAAAAAGCTGTGATTATGAAATCAAGTAAAACAAAATCATCTCCCGTTATAAAAATAAAATACCTGCTGCTGCTGTGCATCCTTGCAGGCAGTACCTTCAGTGCCTGTAATAAATTCCTGGACACAAAACCACAGGATTTTGTGACGCCGGAGAATTATTATAATACAGAAGCCGATCTCGACAGGGCGCTGAATGGCGT
>NZ_DATMTE010000624.1:0-1707 GCF_035564935.1 Chitinophaga sp.
AGGCTTTGCATTGCCTTCCTCCAATATTATAAAAATTAACACCTCCAATAATCATATACATAAAATTATTCTTGATCAGGGAAAAGGGATGCGCTTTGATGCGAAAGAGCTTGAGGTAATCCATGAAGGAACCGTGTCGGGATGGCAAAATCCTTTCCTCTGCATTTAATAGATGTTATGAAAAAATTTTACGTTAGTTTTTTACACATACTCCTATGGGTATTGGGTAGCATGGCTGTATCCCATAAGGCGATGGCGCAGTATACCAGCAGCGTGCTGGAAACAGGTAAATATTATACCGCCATAGCGAAAGATAACCTGGATAATATTTATGTGGTGGCTTACAATTCAGCTACTACTAAATACCAGGTGCTAAAGTATACCAATGGCGCCGGCACCCCTACTCCTATTTACCAGGGGCTGTCTCTCACCGTTTCGGAATACCCCTGGAGCATTGCTGTAAACAGTGCAGGAGATGTATTTATCATGGACCCGGATGTAGCCAGTAACTGGCGGATTGTTAAACTGGCAGCAGGCTCCTATACCTCCTCTATAATACAATCCGGTCGCTACTTCACAGCGCTGACCGTTGACAATAGCGACAATCTGCTCGCAATGGAATACGATGCGGCTACCACCAACTATCGCGTGGTAAAATATGATGCCCTTAACTTAACCGGTTCAGGCACCACTGTTTATAACGGGCTGCCACTGGCTACAGGCTCCGGCACCTATCCCTGGGGCATTGTTACCGACCATTCCAACAATATTTACATCATTGATTTCCCCTATAATTCTTTTAACGGGCGCCTCATTAAACTAACAGCCCCGGCATATACCGCTACCACATTGGGCAGCGGAAAAAACTATACTTCGTTGGCCATAGATGGCCAGGATAATCTTTATACATCAGAAGAATTAAGCGGCACTACCTCTCATGTTATGAAGTATACAGCCCCTGTCAGCGCAGGAGCAACCGGTACGGAAATCGCTACGGGGCTAACCATTGGCAGCTTCTTTTATCCCTGGGGAATAGCGGTAAACAGTCATGGCGACGTTTTTATAGACGATGGAGCTGCCCCTGGAAATGGGAGGGTAATAAAACTATCCAGTCTTGCTATTTCAGTAGCCAGTGTTACCAGGGCCAGCAATAACCCTACCACTGCTTCTACCGTACAATATACCGTTACCTTTAGCGCCACCGCTACCAACGTTACCACTTCCGCCTTTTCATTAAACACTACAGGTCTTACAGGCGCATCTATTGCAGCTGTCACCGGCAGTGGCACAACTTATACCGTTACTGTTAATACAGGCACAGGAAACGGTACCCTGGAGCTGGTGGTAACCGGCAATAATATGGGAAATACTGTAAGCGGGGTGCCTGTAAACACCGGCGTACTTTATACCGTCGACAAAACAGCACCCACCATTACATCCGTAGACGTACCGGCAAACGGCATCTACCATCTTAACGATGGGCTCCGTTTCAAAGCACACTTCAGTGAACCCATCACTGTAACTGGTACGCCTGTACTCGATATCACTATTGGCGGCACTACCCGGCAGGCTACCTACCAGGGCGGTTCCGGCTCAGATACCTTAGGCTTCCTCTATGTAGTGCAGGCCGGAGATGTAGACATGGACGGCATTGCCCTCGGGGCAGCAATCACCGGCACCGTTAAAGATGCAGCTGGTAACAATGCA
>NZ_DATMTE010000625.1:0-5937 GCF_035564935.1 Chitinophaga sp.
GGCTTGTTTGGTAAAATTCCAAATATTTTCCGCGCTTTTACCAGTAGCGAAAATGGTCTTGAAAATTACTTCAATTACCTCACGCAGAAAAACTCATTAAGCTATCGCGAACGCGAAGTAGTAAACCTGGTGGTGAGCCAGGTAAATGAATGCCCGTATTGCCTCAGCTTTCATAGTGCGATAGCTGAACGTATTGGCTTTACTAAAGAGCAGGTATTGGATATACGTGCCAACAACATTCAATTTGATAATAGATTGAAATCCGTTGCTGCATTGGCACATAGGATTGCAGTTACAAAAGGACATATTGCGGGTCCATATCTCTTAGACTTCTACCAGGAAGGATATGATCAGGGACACCTGGTGGACGTTGTACTTGCGGTGGGCAACATCACCACGCTGAACTTATTGTACGCAATAACCGATGTTCCTATCGACTTTCCACATGTAACAGTGAAATTACAAAATTGAATTTTAATGAAATGAGCAAGCAGGATAAACCTGTTATAAACCGGCTGGATACCGGTGTGGCAAGGCATGTCGGTAGCTATAGTGACGCACTTTTAGTCAATGAAACCAAAAAGGGGATACAAGATTCCGAAAAGAGATAAGCTATTTCAAAGACCAAACGGTGTTGCACATAAAACTAAAATTTAAAAATCATGATACGTAAAAAGCAAACAATACGATTGTTCGCAAATGACATTACGGGCGATATCATTAAAGGCCGTCAGGAAGTTACCGTCAACTGGCGCAAAGGTAAACTGGTTCTCGACGAGCCTACGTTCAATGGCGGACAGGATATTGGTCCCGATCCGTTTACAACGGTTCTGTCGGGTTTGGTAGGTTGTACATTGACCACCCTGCGCATGTATATCAAAAGGAAAGGTTGGGATATCACCGACATACATTGCTCTGTGAATATGCTCCAGCAGGCGGAGCCGTTCAAAACAATGATTTTCAGAACGCTTTCATTCGGCCAGCCTGTAACCGGTGAGCAAAAGGAACGGTTGCTTTGGATTGCAGTGAACTGCCCGGTTGCCAGGCTTCTCCAGGGGGAGATTAATATCGATACACGTTTGTCCGACGATCCAACCGTACCGGCAGGAATGGGAAACTACCCCCCATCGGATGACGCTTCAACAGATGCTACCGAAAACTATTTGACCCAATAACCAGGATGTGGGAAGATTATACGGACCATATATGAACTAACAGGACTTCAATAAAAGAAACACATCTACAGGTTGCGCTGAGCAGCTCTAAAGGAATATGGGTGATAGCCGGTACCATCATGGCCTCCTCAATGGCGTTTATATATGCCCGTGATTGTTTATAACGGTGAAGTAACGGGAGGAATCGAAATAATTATTGTCAAAATGATATTTTATATTGTGGACGATTTTTTTTTGTTATTTTGATGGCATAATTCCACGTATGAAAATCTCTTCTATTAAAAAAGCAGGTTATTATGTGATGTTACTGGCGGTAGCTGGTTGTCATCATACGCCGCCATCCGGGGCGGTGGTGCTTGGCGAGGCGGAGCTGCGGCAGCCGGCACATGCGGTTGAAGGCTTAAAGGTCCGGGAAGGTCTTGCCGCTACCTTGTTTGCCAGTGAGCCGATGATGACTAATCCCACCAATATGGACATTGATGAAAGAGGGCGGGTATGGATCACAGAGGCTTATAACTATCGTAACCAGCTAAATCCCGGGCATCCTTATAAGCAGCTTGGCGACCGTATCCTGATACTGGAGGATCTGGACGAGGATGGGAAGGCAGATACTGCGAAGGTGTTTTACCAGGACACCAGTATCAATGCGGCATTGGGTATTTGCGTGTTGGGCAATAAAGTCATTGTTTCCTGCAGTCCGAACGTCTACGTGTTTACCGATGAAGACGGCGATGATAAGGCGGATAAAAAAGAGTTGCTGTTCCGGGGAATTGGAGGTGTGCAGCATGATCATGCGATCCACGCTTTTACATTTGGTCCGGATGGTATGTTGTACTTTAACTTTGGCAATGCAGGGGATAGTATCCTTGATAAAGATGGCCGCCTGATCAAAGATCCCGAGGGTAACATCGTTGCCAATAAAGGCAAGCCCTACCGCCAGGGAATGGTGTTCCGGTGCAATGTAGATGGCAGTGGACTGGAAGTACTGGCGCATAATTTCCGTAACAACTACGAGGTAGCGGTAGATGCGTTTGGCGGTTTATGGCAATCGGATAATGACGATGATGGCAACAGGGGCGTTCGTATTAATTACGTGATGGAATATGGCAACTATGGCTATACGGACGAGATGACGGGGGCAGGCTGGCAGGCCAACCGGATAAACCGGGAGGATTCGATTCCTTACCGGCACTGGCATCTCAACGATCCGGGTGTAGTGCCGAACCTGCTGCAAACCGGTTCCGGTTCACCTACCGGGATGGTGGTTTATGAGGGCGACTTGTTGCCGCAGGTGTTTCATAACCAGATGATCCACGGGGAGCCTGGGCATAATGTTGTACGTTCCTACCCTGTTAGCAAATCAGGGGCGGGTTATACAGCCAGGATCGAAAATATTGTAGAAAGCGCGCAGGATAAATGGTTCCGGCCATCGGATGTTGGTATAGCTCCAGATGGCTCGTTGTTTATTGCCGATTGGTATGACCCGGGTGTAGGTGGCCACCAGGTGGGTGACCTTGACAAGGGGCGTGTTTTTCGTATAGCCCCACCCGGTATGCCCTATCATATCAAGGTGCCTGAGATAAGCACGCCGGCAGGCGCGGTAGCGGCGTTAAAAAGCCCGAATCTTTCCACCCGCTATCTGGCCTGGACTAAATTGCATGCCATGGGAGCGGCCGCGGAGAAGGCGCTGTTGGAAATGTATGCAGATGCTAATCCGCGTTACCGGGCCAGGGCATTGTGGCTGCTGACCAAACTGCCGGGCAGGGGGCTTACTTATGCTAAGCAGGCCATGACCGATAAGGACGAGGATATCCGTATTACCGGTATCCGCGCCGCAAGGCAGCTGGGTATTGAAATGGGACCGCTGGTAGCGGGACTTGTGAATGATCCTTCCCCGCAGGTGCGGCGGGCGGCACTGATTGCTATCCGCCATAGCCGTTGGCCAGAGGCCCCGGCTACCTGGGCGCGGTTGGCGAAACAATACGATGGAAAAGATCGCTGGTACCTGGAGGCGCTGGGCATTGCGGCGGATGGTAACTGGGATGCTTGTTTTGCTGCCTGGATGCAGCAAAACGGTGGCAACTGGAATACAGCGGCGGGCAGGGACATTGTGTGGCGGGCGCGTGCAACGGCTGCACTGCCGCTCCTGGCGCAGTTGATAGAGGACCCCGTGGCAGATCCGCGGGAGCACCTGCGTTATTTCCGTGCCTTTAATTTTTATCCGGCAGCTGCCAGTACGCCGGTGCTACTGGGATTGCTGGAAAAACACCATCCTGCGCACCAGGATATTATCAACGCTTATGTTTTACTGCTGGTGGATAAAAAGGCGTTAAAAATGACGCCTGCCGCCAATATCATGTTAGGGAAAAGTCTCGCTGCCGTAGAGGGTGGTGAAACGTTTATAGAACTGGTTAACAAATACGAGCGTCGCGATCAGAACGGAGCGTTGCTTAAGATTGTCACCGGAAGTGGTAAGAGGGAGCTGAAGGGACAGGCTATGAAAAGCCTGTTAAATGCAGGTGGCCGGCAGCTGGTGGTGCAGGCCCTGGGAAAGGATACGGCCCTTTCGTTAGCGATCGTAGCTGCTATTGGCGCTAACCAGGATAAAATAAGCCGGCAGTTGCTGGCAGGTATTATCGTTAATAAAAAATATGAGCTGCCCTTACGCGTGGAAGCTACGCGCAGACTTGGCACTGGTTGGGATGGGAGCGAGCAGCTGCTCAGCATCGTGAAAAGCGGGACGCTTCCTGCGGACCTGGATACGACTGCTAAAAAGGTACTCGTGAATGTATGGCGGCAGGACATCAAAGCCAGCGCGCTGGCTTATTACGAGCCGGGGAGTAAAGAAACCAAGCTGCCGCCCGTATCGCAGCTGGTCGCTATGAATGGGGATGCGGCGGTAGGAAAGAAAGTATTCAGCACTTATTGCAGCAGCTGTCACCTGGCGGGAAATACCGGTGTTAATTTTGGGCCTGCGCTCACGGAGATCGGCAGTAAGTTAGATAAAGCGGCTATTTACGACGCAATCCTGCATCCTGATGCAGGTATCAGTTTCGGTTATGAGGGCGTGCTGGTGAAGCTTAAGGATGGCAGCAGCCGTCTTGGATATATTGCCGGGGAAACAAAAGATGAGATAGACTTTCGTATGGCCGGTGGAGCGGGGGTAAAGCTGCGCAAACCTGAGATCATTTCAAGAAAGTCCTATGATCATTCTTTGATGCCAACAGGACTCGCCAATGCCATGTCACAGCCGGAACTGGTGGGACTCGTGCAGTACCTTTCAGGGCTTACGAGCGCGGGACACGCGGTGAAATGAGGGGGAGCGGTTAACAGGAAATAACCGCTCTTTTACTATCTTTAATCTGGGGGAAAATGATTTCCATACACATGAATAGCAGGCTATTCATCATTGGCCATGGGTCAGGCCCCCACTAATTATCTAACCTTAAAATTGATTTATAATGACAAAATTTAAAATAGGTGACAAGGTGAGCTGGAACTCTGAAGCAGGGAGGGTCTCAGGAGTCATTATAAAAGTACATACAACCGATTTTCACTATAAAGGCTACATACATCATGCAACGGAAGATGATCCGCAATATGAAATTAAAAGCAGCAAATCAGATCATATTGCAGCACATAAGGGATCTGCCCTGGATAAGCTTTGACAGATGATGCGTAAAGGCAGCATTCCGATATCCTGATCATATATTGTGAGAAGCAAACCAGAGGTATCATTGCAGTTTGTACCGGAATGTTCAGCACTCAGCAACCGCCTTTGCGAGGGGCGCGTTTATAAATTATTTTACTATCTCGCTCTACATAGTCGCCCGACACTATTGGATATGAATACTTTGGCGCATACGATACGCTATGGCTTCTTATAATTATTTTGTCGTTAACTTTCAGACTATGCAATTGCTGAAATTCATTAGACTTTTCAGGCCCAAAACTGAGAATATAATCGTCACCATTAATCCTGGCCATCACTCCGAAACCTAATCGTGAGCCTGGCGGAAGAGAAAGAGAAGTTACAACAGCTTCCATATTGGTAACAGCATTTGTATGCTTGCTTATTTTAGCAGCTCCATCAAGCACTTTTTTACCTTCAGGAGACGCTTTCCATTTTTTGAACTTTATACCCTCAGGGGTAGCCTCCCATCGTTTCAATTCGGCTTTCATTTCAGCAGCAGACAGTGGCTTTGGGGACGATTTTTTAGAGGTTTCGTTTTTGATTTCGCGATTAGCAAATACTAGTCCGCTTACCACAACCAGCAGTAAGATCAGCGCATAAATAACTTTTTTCATATTTTTTGTAGGTTTAATTAACAGAGGTCTATCTTCAGATAGATCAGATTCGATTAAGGCATTTCTTTTATTTTCCATATCTTTTTAAAATTGGTGCAACAAAAATACTTTGACATCTTTCAGCGCGGAAATTTGGATTGTAAATAAAAATGTAACCTTTGTAAATAAACCGTAAATAGTACCCGGAGAGCGGGGGCATTACTGTTAATTTTTATTTAATACTTAATAATAATGATTTCGGCCCGCTGCATAAAACAGGCGGGATAAAGTTATAAATCAACCTGTTAGCGGGCTGAAAGAGAATATTGAGTAAATATTCCACTGAATATCAGTCGCAGTGGAAGACTTTAACTTTAAACAGTTACCCGTTTATAAATGAACAAATCTATAAGATTGTAAAACCCGCTCTATGATAACCAGGTTATTATCCCAATTTCATTACCCTTTCCCCATG
>NZ_DATMTE010000626.1:0-3411 GCF_035564935.1 Chitinophaga sp.
ATAATTCCTACCTCAGTTTCCGCGCACTGTTAACATTAAGATGATATACAGCCCCTGTTTCTGATAGTATTTAAACGCAAATGAGTAATACAAAGCGGATTTACAGGATGTTTTATGCACTTCTTAACAATTACGTAATAATCTGTTAACATTCTGGTTGCATCAGACTGTTTCCTTTGCACCTGTAAATACTTACATACAGTTTATGAAATCATTCTTTACGCTACTAGCTAGCTTTCTTGTAATTCTGTGCTACAACGCGCACGCACAGGTAACTACTGCTGTAATTTCGGGTAAAGTATCTGATCAGGGTGGACAAGCCATTCCCGGTGTTACAGTAGTAATAGTAAATAACAGCACCGGCGCCAAATCCGGTGTACAAACCAATACCGACGGCCGCTATAATCTGCCCAACCTTAATCCAGGCGGTCCTTATACTATTACTGTTTCATTCATTGGATATAAGAAAGAAGAAAAAACAGATGTTAACCTCGGACTGGGAACCACCAGTTTCAACTTTAAATTACAGGAAGAATCAACTGCACTGAGCGAAGTTGTGGTAACCGGCAACGCCGGCGCGGGCAAATCCGGCACCAGGGTAGGCCAGGATCAGATCAAAGCGCTCCCTACACTGAGCCGCAGCCTCCAGGACCTCACTAAAGTAACTCCCCAGAGCAACAACAACTCCTTCCTGGGTACCAACTACCGTTATAACAACGTAACTGTAGACGGCGCCATCAACAACGATGCTATTGGCTTCAGTCCTTCCCTGGGCGGCCAGAGCAACACCAGTGGTCAGCCGGGAAGCAGTACCCGTACCAACCCCGTATCAGTAGATGCGATCCAGGACATACAGGTATTACTGGCTCCATTTGATGTAAAGGTGGGTAACTTCCTCGGTGGTAGTGTGAACGCTGTAACCCGCAGCGGCACCAACGAAGTACACGGCTCTATCTACGGATTTGGCCGTAACGCTTCCATGGTAGGTAAAAACAACGCCGGCGACGGTTCTAAACTTCCCAGCGATTTCCATGAATATCAAACCGGTGTACGCTTAGGCTTCCCCATCATCAAAAACAAATTATTTTTCTTCACCAACGAAGAAATTACCCGCCGTGTAGACCCGGTGATCCTCGGTGCAGGTTCTGCTGATGGCGGCGGTATCTTAACAGAAAAAGATGCAGCTGATATCACTGCCCTGATGAAAACATATGGCGTAGATCCGGGTACCGCTGGTAACACCAGTATCTATTCCAACTCCAACAAGTTCTTTAACAGGATCGACTGGCATATCAACGATAAACACCAGCTGGCTATCCGTAATAACACCATCACCTCTGAAGCCACTAACCTGGAGCGCGATCAGCAAAACTTCCGTTTCAAAGGCATCGACTTCAAACAGGTAAATAACCAGTCATCTACCGTAGCGGAGCTGAAAAGTAATTTCAGCAGTACTTTGTCCAACACCCTGATCCTCGGTTATTCCAATGTACACGACTACAGGGATCCATTGTCTGATCCTGCCACACCACAGATCCAGATCAAAGGAAGAACCCCTGGTTCTACCATCTTCCTGGGTACCGACCGTGAAGCCAGTATCTTCAACATGAAACAAAAAACATTTGAAGTAACTGATAACGTAACCCTGTTCAAAGGAAATCATACTATTACCCTGGGTACACACAATGAGTTCTACAACATCACCTACGGTTTTGTAAACTCCTGGAATGGCCGCCTGGATTATAACAGCATCGAAGATTTCCTGAATAATAACCCGGCACGTGTACGTGGTAACTATAATTACACCAACAATTCCCGTGATTATATCATGGCTAATCCTCCCGCACAATTCAAAGCAAACCTGCTGAGCGTTTACGGACAGGATGAGATCCAGCTGACAGACCGTTTCCGGATTACACCGGGTATCCGCCTCGATTACACCGGCATTCCCAACAAACAGCCATTGAGCGATAAAACCATCAAATCTCCGGAAGATCCTAACTATGGTAACACCTACAGTTATACCAAACCAAAGGACATCAAAAACGACTTCCTGAACAACGTACAAATTTCTCCGCGCTTAGGCTTTAACTACGATATTAAAGGCGATAACAGCCTGGTACTGCGTGGCGGATCCGGTTTATTCACCGGTCGTATTCCTTTCGCATGGATCGGTTATGCTTACTATAACAATGGTGTTACTTACGGTGCTTACGATCAGAAAAATACCAAACCGTTTGTTAATACCCCACTGCCTGCAGCAAAACCATCTGCTAACGGCATCGCAGACTTCGCGGCACAGAACGGCGTAAATGTAAATAATGCAGCCGGCGCTACCCAGGTAGATATGATCGATAACAACTTCAAAATGCCGCAGGTATGGAGAAGCAGCCTTGCATTGGATTATACTACGCACGACCAGTGGAAATTCTCTATTGAAGGTATTTACACCAAAGTAATTAAGGACCTGATGTTCCAGCAGGTAAACCTGGCAGATAATCCTACTTACTTTGCATACGATGTAAACAAGCAGCAGCCTATTTTCTCCGGTTCCAAGATCAATCCTTTATATACTAACGCTTACCTCTTATCCAACACTGATAAGGGTTACCGTTACAGCATCACCGGCCAGGTATCCAAAACGTTCCCTTTTGGTTTGAACTTCATGGTGGCTTACACTTATGGTCAGGCAAAAGATATTACCAATGGTATCCGCAACTCCATGGAATCGAACTGGCAGCTGAACCAGGCGCTGAATCCTAACAGCCCGGGACTGGCTTACTCTAACTTCGATATCCGTAACCGCATTGTTGCTACTGTTGCTTACAAACAGGATTGGGGTACCAAAGGTAAATGGGTTTCCAACTTCTCCGCCTTCTTCAATACTTCTTCCGGAACACCGTTCTCTTACGGTTTGGTAAACGCTACCATCAACGGAACACCTCAACAGGTGAGCCTTACCTACATCCCGAAAGATATAGCTGAAGCTACCAACTTCTTTACTGATATAGCAGGCGGACAAACAGCCGCGCAACAGGCTACTGCTTTCATGAGTTATGTGAACAGCAACAGCTACCTGAGCGGACGTAAAGGTCAGTTCACTGAACGTAACGGCGGACGTACTCCATGGAATACACAGGCCGACTTCCGTTTCGCACAGGACTTCAACTTCCAGGCTGGTAAAAAAATGCACACTATCACATTAACTTACGATATCGTGAACGTTACTAACCTGCTGAACAAAGACTGGGGTATTCAGTACTTCACGCCTAACACCTTTAACTCAATGGCGAGCGTTGGTTTAAGCCCAACCGGTAAAGTGGTGAATAACTATCCTACTTACACCTTCAGCACTCCGGGCGCTCCTTATTCAAAAGACTTTTTTGCATCCCGTCACCAGATGCAGCTGGG
>NZ_DATMTE010000627.1:0-5881 GCF_035564935.1 Chitinophaga sp.
CCTCAAAAATAAAAGGAACACGTTTAAAAATTTTTGCTGTAATGGCCGGTATTGCCACTGTGATAGGTGTTGACGTAGCCAGAATTACATCTGCCTTAACTTTAAAAGTGCGCAGGGAAGCAAATACAAGGAATTTAAAAAACGCTATGATGCGTTTTGAAAAGCTCATCTTATTACTGTATTCAACATTCAGCACATGTAGCTCTATTCCTTCCTGGTCAAGCACTGTCCAGCCCTTTGAAAATTCGTGGACCTTTTTCAGGAAAGAACTACTGGTGATCACAATAACTTTATGCCCCGCCTGCGTAAAGCGCTTCGACAGGTCGTAAGACCGGGTACCGCCGGCGGCGGCGGGTAAAGTAAAATACTGGTGTATATATAGAATCCTCATTGCAATTTCTTTATGAGCACTGCCGGCGCGCCTGCATACAGGCACCGCACTTCCGTAAATGGTTTATTAAGTACAGAACCCGCTCCCAATACGGACATGGGAGGCAGCACGCTGCCACCAACCACCGAACAGTTGCCGGCTATCCAGGCACCGCTACCTATTTTTGCCGGCCTGGGATCTGATTTTCCAAAACGGTAGGCATCATCCAGGAAAGTATGGTTAGCAGATGAGATAATACAGTTGGGCCCTACCAGCACCTTATCGCCAATTTCGATATCCAGCCCTATCAGCACACAGTTGTGCGCTATGTAAACATCATTTCCCACTGTAAGGCCGGACAAAGAATTAAGGATAGCCGTTGAGGTTACCTGGAAATTGCGGCCGCAACGTTTCATCATCAGAGAATATAAAAAACCTCTGAAACGCATGAACACGGGTATATTCGGCAATAATAAAGTAGCTGTACGCACCAGCCAGGCATATAATATGGACAGCTTAACTTTCATAGGAAAAAATATTTTTGATAAAATGCTGGATAGTAAACCCTCTTACTTTTTCCTGTGCCCTGTTTCCGACAGCATATGCTTCTTCAGGATTTTCCACCAGATAACAGATCTTCTTAAAAAAGCCCTGGTCATCATTGAACCCGGCATAAGTAATATCAACCCCTTCTTTAAACACCGACGGCAACGAACCTACCGGTGTGCTAAGCACATTAATCCCGTTCGCCATCGCTTCCAGCACTACCCTTGGAGAGCCTTCCGACAAACTGGCAAAACAGAAAATATGATGGGTACGGAAAAGCGTGTTAAGCATATCGCGGTTATCCACATGTCCAAGAAAAGTTATTTTACCGCTCAGTCCTGCTGCTGCGGCCATCGCCTTCAGCTCCTTTTCAAATTCGCCGGAGCCTGCTATGGTAAGTGTCGCATCCGGGTAACGCTGCACTACCCGTTCAAACGCACGGATAACTACTTCCACGCCTTTTGCCTTACGCAGGTATCCCACATATAATAACTTCAGACCTGTAGCCGGTATCCGCCTGGTTTCATCTACATAAAAATCTTTATTATTCAGTGTTGTTGAAATAACGGCCTTTGCATTTATCCTCCATTTACTCAACTTTTGTTGCAGATGATAGCCGTTGGTAAATACTTTTGCTCCTTTACAGGCCCACATATAAGCCATGTGCTCCGGCAGGAAGAAAGATATCAGCGTAATTTTTTTTAGCATTTTAAAGTTGGGATTTACCCAGGCGGCATCAATAGGGTCCCCTACAAAATGTATGATCCGTTTTTTGTTTTTCAGGTACCTTTTGCTCAACCACCCTAACGGGGTGGGATAACGCAGATAAACCACGTCATAGGCTGTAAGTCCCTCGTACGCCTTTTTATACGCGCCATAGTGTTTTACGGCTGATTTATAGCTGTCGGAATAAGGCAGTTCATGTATGGTTACATTGTTGAAATCTCCAATAGAGACCAGCCCCGAATCGCTTCCGTCAGCATATTGTTTTACCGGCGAAAGCAGCCCTACCTTATCATAATATTGTACGATCTCCTTTAGATATACCCAATGCGTATACGGAAGGAAATACTCATCCCCTTTTTTAGATACCACCCAGGCTTGTAATAAGATGCTCGCCATACAGAGTCTATAGAATAATTAATTAATTCAATTGTGCTTCGAGCGGCATGAGCGTAGCTTTGCCGGTATCTCTGGCAGGATCAGCAGCCGCTTCATTTGCCCTTATCAATTTTTCACAGATCAGCATAAACAACAGGTACAACTGCATACATATGGTATTTTGGAAGTCTTCAATACTCATCCCGATGGATAACATAAATATCAATGCCAATGGAAAATAATGCCCGAAAATATCTGACAGCATTTCATGTTTATGCCGGATCAGTTTACTGCTATATTTTATGGACCTTATCACGATTACGAGCATCATACACACGCCCCATATACCATTATAGATCACTGCACCGAGATAGGTGTTATGTGCGGTGGCGTGATAAATGTACTTGGACATTACTGCGCCTATACCATTGAAGAGCAGTATCGGGTCAAAATTTTGCAGGAACATGCTCCATACTTCCGAGCGTTTGTCCAGCCCGCTGTCGGCCGTAGCGCCGGTAGCACCGGTAAACCTGGCTGTTACCAGCTCCCGGACGGGGTTGTCTGTTACCATCAGTAACAGCACCACTACCAGTGCGCCTACCAGTATACTTTTATTTTCAGAGCGGAAAAGGATGATGGAAGCAGTAAGCCCAAAGGCCAGCATCGGGCCACGGCTTTGGGTATATGCCAAACCAAGCAGTATAATAATGAAAACCGGGATCAGGAACTTTTTGCTTTGGAAAACATAATGTTTCATTGCCAGCAGGTGCAGTGACAATACCGACAAAAACAAACAGATAGCAGAGGTGGCCATGGTACCAACAGAACCTCTGGCTCTCCTGGCAAGCTCCATAGCACCTTCCATATTATCCAGCATTTCGCCGGCGGAGAGGTCCTGGTTGGGGATCAGGAATATGCCAAACAGGCGGGGCGCCACTACCGTGCCGGCTCCCAGCAATGCAGCAGCAGCGCCGGCTATCAGCAACCATTTGATAAACAATTTTACGTTTGCATAGCTGTTTAATAAAGAGCCTGCAATAGCAACCGTCATTGGCACATAGGCAGCTTTCAACAGAAACTTCACCACTTCCTGGGCAGCGCCCCATCCGCCATACAGCATCCCGTTCAGGTTTCCGAGCAGATGCAACGCCCACCATACCAACGCAAGCCTGAAAGTACTTAAGCTCCATACCCTCACGCCGGCAGGCTTTTTATAGACACATACTACAAACGTAAAGAACACGAATATGTCATCGAATCGTATATTCAACGGCAATGTTCCGTACAACAGTGAATTAGGGTACAGCCATATCGCAAACCACATAAAGATGAATCCTGTCATTGGATTCAATGCAGTTCTATACATCATGAATAAAAAAAACAATATCACTACAATAGCCATCCCAATAATATAAATTGATATTAATATTTAAACCAGGCGTTCATATAGCTGCTCCATTTTTCTGGTGGTACCTTTTATGTCAAAGTTTTCAGCAATATGCTGCCGGGCAGCCATTGCCATACTTTTTCTTTTGGGTTCATCTGCCAGCAATTCCATGATAGAAGCTGCCAGGGCGGCGGCGTCTTTAGGTTCTGTTAGCAGACCATTTTTCCCGTGATCAATGATTTCGGGGAAAGATCCGAGTTTGGTAGCTACCACTGCCACTCCTGCTGCCATACATTCAGCGGCAGCCAGGCCAAAACCTTCTCCCAAAAAATTCATATACGGGATGGTTGGCGTGCAGATAATTTTACAGTCCCGGAGATATTTATAAGGATCAGCAACATAGCCCAGGAACAAAATTTCCTGCTCCCTGTTCATTTCTTTTACTTCTTTTCTCAGCTGTGCTTCAAAACCTACTTTTATTTTTTGTGTAGCAGATTCCCGGCCGATGATCACAAAGCGAACATCAGGATACTGCCGCAACACAATATCTGCCGCTTTAATAAAATAAGAATGCCCTTTAAAGGGAGATACGGTACCGAGTATACCCACCAGCGTGGTATTTTCATCTACGCCCGCCAATTGCCGTAAGTGGCCATTAACAACAACACTGGAAATTTTCGTTGTATCTACCCCGTTATAGATCAATTCGGATTTTTTTCTTGCTACTGCAGGCAGGCTGTCGTGTACAAAGTGGGTAATGGACGCGATCTTATCGCAGAAGAACCGGGCCCCAAAAGCCGCCATGTTAGCCCGCATTCCTGTTGGCCTGCCGGCGCCATGCCAATGCCACAGGCATGGAACGCCTGTCATCCGGCTGGCTATTCCCGCCAGTATATGCAGCGGAAAATAGTTTACGTCCATAATATCAATACGATGCTTCTTCATGGCACGTGCCAGCAACCGGGTGCCTTTAACGGCGGTGAGCAGCTTGGAGGTGTTCATTTTCAACCGCTGCATCCTGGTTTTACCACTACCTATATTTACCAGGCGTTTGTCTGTTAATATGGTAGTTTCATCAAAGATATTCTTCAGCGCCTCATAGCTGGGACCACTCCCCAGGTAGATACCGATAGCCATAAACCTGTTCCTGTCGATATTATTCAACAGCAAACGTACATACTCCACTACGCCGCCACCTTCTCCTCCATCGAAAAAGAAGCCTAGTCTAATCTTTTCCTGACCATTAGTTTTACTCATCGCTATTAAGGTTTGTTTTTCCAACAGAAAAACATCATTTAAGTTTTAAGGATTTCATCATGGTTCTTATATCGGAAGGCCGCACCACTACACATTTGGCGAAGTTGAGCCGATAGTGCCTGCGGCAAACAACCAGGTTGGCAACAGCAGAAAAAACATTTCCGCACAATACTGCCAGGGCTGCTCCTTCTATACCCAGCCTTCCTACTGTAAGCCAGGTTACGCCTGCCACTATTATAAAAGTGATAGCCAGGATGTACATGGTTATTATTGCTTTACCATCGCCAGCCAGCAGGTTATTGCAAATACTGGTGATCGTAATAAATACCAATGAAGGCGCAAGGATACGCAATGCAACATTAGCGCCATAAAATGCAGGGCCATATAACAAATGGATGATCTGCCGGCTGAAAATGAATACTATAGCGGAGATTACAAAACTGATAGAAGAGCTGACCCTCATAGCAAACTGAGCCTGGTTAGCCAGTAATTCTCCTTTCAGACCTGCCCATTTCGCGTACAGCAGCGGGCCTACAGTAGACGGTATGATGGTGATCATACCACTGATAGCTACTGCCCTGGTATATAATCCCACCTGGCTGAAATTTTCCAGCTGGGAATAACGTAGTAACATGACCGTTACATTTGCGGTGAGCACATACAGGAAGCTGGATGCAGACAGTTTGATACTGTACTTCAGCAGCGCCCCCAGCGTTTTCCAGTCGAATGGTGCACGTAAGTTGATGTGTTCCCTGAGAAAATAAAAAAGGGTACAACAGGCAGCTGCGTTCCCTATGCCCAGTGCTGTGATCGCAAACCCGGGGCTTTTTTTATGGATACAAAGCATCAGCAACCCGCTCAGCAGGATGATGATACGCGGCAGCATATCCACAAGCACCATCCTTTTGGACGCCAGTTGAGCCACCAATACTGGTCTTAGCGTGGTAATATTTACCAGTGCAGCAGACCCCATTGCAAAAAGTAAGGCAACAATAAAGGAGATCTTCCCGAAGTAGCCGGGATTAAAAAAGATCACGGCAGTAAACCCTACTATCAGCAGTAAGCCGAACAGTAAGGATACTTTTGTTGTATTGGATACAATGTGACCTGGTTCATATTTCAGGTTATTGAGAAAATAAATACTGGCATTACCCATCCCCAGTGAGAGAAAGGTAACCACTACCATTTGAGAAGAGCGAAATAGTTCATACTGCCCCATA
>NZ_DATMTE010000628.1:0-8410 GCF_035564935.1 Chitinophaga sp.
CTTCGGCTCAAATAACCCGCTTTCCGTAAACTCTTCATAACTGGCGTGGTTCAGCGGCTGGTATTGATAAGCGGGATTAAGGAAGCTGATCAGTGGTTTAACAACCCGGTGCTTAAAATCATGCTGGTAATCTGTAGCCTCGTGCATCCCTTTACGTTTCATCATAAAATAGCGCGCCGCATAACCAGCCAGCGTAACCAGCAATACCAGCCCCGCCAAAAGGAACACCTGGTTCCCGTAGTTCATGGAATGCCCGGCCGCCGCGTTGCCGACGGATCGCATAGAAATTCTCACAATAAAAAAAACAAAAATGGCAAAGGGCGCCAGGGTGGCCACCCACATCCATCGTATCCAGTTACGGCCGGCAATACGCTGCTGTTCCAGCGTATTCAGTTCACTACTGAGCTGTTGATCCAGGAAGGCATTAAATTCTTCCAATGTTTTCATCTTAAATGATATTATCAGTTAGAAGACCAATGGGCGGAAGTGCCCCCTAAACTGTTGGCATAACCGGTAGCAGGCTGGCTGATGAATGCCTTAAACGGCTGTACATTTTCGGAAGACAGCGGCAGCTTGAAAAAAGAACGGCTTTCTCCCAAACGTATATGCGCATATTCCATCGGGAAAAGCCGCACCCTGATGATCCGCAGCGGCAAAATAAGTTTGTAATCCGTATAGGTATCAACGTTATTTACTACTTCCCCTCTTTCCAGACGGTTTACAAAATCATTTATTTTTTCAGGACGTTTCCTGATCTGCGCAAACATGAAAAGATACGGGATCAGCACCCCTACAGGCATAAACAGCAGTATATAGAGCACACCGGATGGTGTTTCACCGCTTTTTCCGGCAAAAATGCTGTAGCCGATAAGGCCAAAAAGCAGTATGGCAAATACTTCTGCGGTGATCAGGGCATTGACGGTCTGCTTCCTGTCTTTTTCGTGGATTTCCAGCAGCTTGGTTCTCAGCTCTGCAATGTTATTCATCAGATATGGTTTTGAAATTCTACTTTGACCGCAGTTTGTTGTAGTTGCTGATAGCGAGATAGAATCCGGCCAGCGCCACTACTCCATAAGCTGCCATCAGTGCCCAGGTGCTTTCACCTGTCACCTTGTAAATCAGCATTTCGATTTTAGTGATACTGATAGAAGCATCGCTAACAGCATGGAATTGTTTATAACGGTAAAAGATCAGTGCAATACCGGCTATACCCAGCAGCAGGCCAACGATAACACCTCCCCAGGAAGGCGGATCATCATCTTCTTCCGGTTTGTCGGGATACACGTCTTTCCCCGGTTCATTTAAATTGCTCATCAGGATGATGGTTAAGGGTTATTAAATAAAATTCAGGGCTGATGTAAATACTGCCGTTCACAAGGCTTCTTCGAGGTTAACCGAATTGAAACCGAATCATTCACCTTTACGAAAATAACTGAAAAAAAAATAAGATGCAAGCTGCTTTATTGCATCACCACCACTTCCGGTGGATATGCGTAATCCTGCCAGGCCGCCTCTGCTTCTTCTGCGGTGATATCATTATCATATACCATTACCCTGTATTTCAGCTGGTAGCGGGCGCCGGGATATAACTGCCATGGTTTCATACGGGTGGGCGTATAATTAAACATCAGTTCCCCGCCTTCAGTATTTTCCGGCCAAACGCGCAGGGGTTCAGGTGAATCAAAGTTATCAGGATAGTTCATGATCAGCATTCCTGCCTTTCCGTTGGGGGTAACGCCGGATATTTTCACCCAGCGCGCACGGGTGCTATCGGCATCCCTGCGTGATTTGCCTTCTGAAGTAAGCACGTGGCTGGTTTTATCGGTGAAATCAGCGGTGGTTCTCAATCCAAAGCCGCCGCCATAGCGATATTGCAGCAAAGTAATGCCGGTAGGTGTAGCGGGGGTAAAAGAGGAAGTAAAATCCCAGAGGCGGCGGGCGCCGTTATTGGTGGCGGGATAGGCCTGTACCAGCCATGTTTCATGAATGGCTGTTTTTTCGGTACCATCTTTCAGCAGCGCAATATGATCCTGGCTGGCGCTGAATCCACACCAAACACTTCCGGAAAATGTTTCCAGGTTACCGGCAAACCGCACTTTCCCTTCTTTCTTCTGCACATTCCAGAAATCAGTTTCACGTCCTTCAAAAAGGGTATGGGTCCATGGGTTCCAGATGCCCATGTGATGGGTATGCCCCGCATTCGGGAAGATGTTGGTAAGTACTACGCCGTTTGGCGCCCAGAGCGGATGGATAAATGCATTGCGGTTATATACGGTGTCTGCACCGGCGGGCGCCTTCACTGTTTCAAAATTATATTGCAGCACCGGCCGGCCGGTTTGGGCCAGCAATACATGCCCGTTAATGCGGTGGGCTGTCATAATTGTGTCTGCAGCAGGGGTTCCTTTGCGCAGTTCATATTTTCTTTCGGTACCTGCAGCCGTATTCCCTGTAAGGATCCAGCAGAGCTGCCCTGCACGTTCATTAACGGCAACGGGTACACGTTTATTACCTGTTACCTCTTCCAGCGTTACCGGGATGCCGGCGGAAGCCGGCACACTTGTATAAATCACACTGTTATAACGGTTCACCTTACCGGCTTTCACCGTAAAACGGGCAATTACCTGTGCATGAACACCGGAATAAATTAAAACAGACAGCAGCGATAACAGGCGAAATTTTTTCATAACAGGTCCAATACGTTGACCGAAAAATACGTTTTACTTTTTCAGTATGCAAATACCCTGCGCAGAGAAATACGAATATTGTTTAAAGGCTGGTACCATATTATCCTTTAATTCAATATTTTTGAACGCTCAATCAGGATAAATATGGCAGCCCCACAAAAAAACATGCTGACAACAAAACTCATTATAACCAATAAATCCGCCCTTCAACAGAAATACGGCGATGCTCACCAGCAGATCCTGGATGATATCAACATATTGCAGGCATTTGATAACGAAAGGCACCTGGATGCGCACATTATTTTTCTTGATGACGCTGCGCAGATGCAGACCTGCCAGTCGACCCCAGTAACGGAGCCGCTGGATGACGCCCAGAACAAAAAAGCCATCGATGAATTATACCGTTTCTTTTCACCGGGATACCTGCTGTTGCTGGGATCACAGGACGTTATTCCTTTCCAGCGGCTGAAGAACCTGTTGCCGGGCGACAATGACCCGGATACTTTTATTCCCAGCGATCTGCCTTATGCATGCGATACGCCCTATGATACAGACCCGGGTAAATTCATTTCACCTACGCGCGTGGTAGGCCGTTTACCCGATATACCCGGCGTAGCAGACGCTTCGTACCTGCATACACTGATCTCCAATATACTGGCAGCGGCGCCGTCGAAACAAGGCGACTACCTCCCCTATTTTTCCATGAGTACGTACGACTGGCAAAATTCCACGCAGAACACCCTGCAGAACATTTTTGGCGGCAACAGCAACCTCCTGATATTTCCCGGCAGCGATGCCGCGCTGAATGGTACCAACTGGACCGCTGCACAGCTACAGGCAAAAACGCATTTCATTAACTGCCACGGGGCTATTTATAACCCGGGGTTCTATGGTCAGAAATCCACCGAGTTTCCACTGGCAATGAGGTCTGATATACTAAAAGATAAAATTACCCACGGGACTATTGTAGCGGCTGAATGCTGCTATGGCGGGCAGTTATTTGACCCGAAGAAAAACAGCGGCAGGCGGATCAGCATGGCCAATAGCTACCTGCTGAATCATGCCCTGGCTTTTGTGGGTAGTTCCAATATCGCTTACGGCCCGCCAACCGGGCAGGGACTGGCAGATCTGCTCACGCAGTATTTCGTGATCAATGTGCTGAACGGCGCCTCCACCGGCAGGGCCCTGCTGGAAGCCAGGCAGCGGTTCCTGAACGAAATGGGCCCCACGCTGGACCCCTATGAGCTGAAAACAGCCGCCCAATTCTACCTGCTGGGCGATCCGTCCTGGCAACCGGTGATCAACGACAAAGACCCCAGCAGCACAAGCGATACACAGCTTTTTGTAAATACCCTGCAAAACCGCCGTGATAACCTGGAAGCCAGGGGTAAAATGCTGGACGACTTTATTGCCGTACCACAGCCGTCGGACAGTGCGCATGCCACAGACCCGGCGCTGCACCAGGCCATGCACCGGCTGCTCGATGAAAAAAACTTTACCGAAAAAAGGGATCCGAAAGTATTTGTAAACAGGAAAAACAATCCCGCAGTAAAAGAAGATGTGAGCGGCGCCATGCCATCTGTAAAATTTCACGTATTTTCGGAATCTGCCACCATTGGGGACTCTCCTTCTACAAAGGTGATAGTGGTGAAAGAAAAAAACAATCAAATACTGGGGTATCGTGAATATGTCAGCAGATAACAGCAACAGGGACGAAAACAGTCCCTTTATTACACTTACCGGGCGTTTGGTGCTCCGTACATTTGGCAAACACAGTAAAAGTGAACACCTCGGTGTATTCCTGGTTACAGACCAGGGAGATTACCTGATACGCCCGTCGGGAGCCAATCCTTTTATGCCTAATCCGCTGATGCCGCTGGCCGGCAAAACTATTGTGACCACCGGTTGTATTGAAGATTATGTTTTCCTGGCTCAAACCTGGAAAGAAGAGGAATGACCTGCAGGCAGCAACTCCGCACCTGTTCCCCACCTGTTGGCATAAATGATACGCCCGTTTTCCATCTTAATGCCGTCTGCACTATCTTCGGCCAGCAGCAACGGACCGTCCATATCCACATAATCCAATAAAGGCAGCAGATGCGCTACCGCAGAAGTGCCCACGGTACTCTCATTCATACTGCCCGTCATCACCTTCATGCCCATACGCTTTGCTTCAGCAATCATCCGCAGTGCCGGCGTTATGCCACCACACTTGGTAAGCTTGATGTTGATGCCATGGAAATAGCCCTGGCATTGGGCTACATCCTGCTCTACAATACAACTTTCGTCTGCAATAACCGGTAATACCACTTTTTCGTACACCCGCTTCATCCCTTCCTTATCAGCGGCGGCCATGGGTTGCTCTATAAATTCCACGCCCAGTTCTTTTAATGCAATCGCATTGCGAAGGGTTTCCTCCACTCCCCATGCGCAATTGGCATCTACCCTGAAAACAGCCGTGGTATGTTGTCTCAGCTCCCTAACAATAGCAATATCTTCTTTAGTACCTAATTTTATTTTATAAACAGGCCAGGGAAATTCCAGCAGTTTTTTCACCATGTTCTCTATCGTATCAATCCCTATGGTATAATCGGTAAGCGGATTGTGGGATACATCCAATCCCCATACTTCATAGAGTTTTTTTTGTTGTTGTTTAGCATACAGGTCCCATGCCGCTATGTCGAGTGCGCAAAGCGCAAACATATTCTCCTGCAGCAACGGGTACATATCCTGCCAGAAAGCAGCCGGTGTATGCAGCGTATAGTTCTCAATAAAAGAACGGTGTTGTTCAATGGCTTCCATTAACCTGGGCACGGTCATCTGGTAATAAGCGTTATCGGCGGTTTCCCCGAGCCCGCCCAGGCCGTCCTGTTCCAGCTTTACTACCAGCAGGGGTTGCACGTCTTTTGATTTACGGGAAATGGTAAAGGTGTGCCTGAACTTCAGTTCAAAAGGATAAAGGGTGAGCTTCATTTTGCTAACGGGTTCTTTCCATGAAAATACAACGCATTTGTGAGATTGTTTACGTTGTGCGCTCCCCTAAAATTCGCGGAATGCGGTAACGCCAGTAATGTGATGCTACTGCAGGGATATTTATTCTTTCCGTATCGGGGTGCCGGTTACTTTCCGGGGCTTCAGCAGCCAGCAGGTCCTGTACCTGGAAGATGCGCCACATGGCGGGCGAAGTCATGTGCCTGCTAATAATTTCGCGGAGCAGCTCCGGGGTGGCGGTAGAAGGAGCAGGACCGGTATGTTGAAGCTGTTGCTGATAATATTTCCGGGAAACAGCTGCATTTTCTTCCCACCATCCTCTCAGGGTGCTCATGTCGTGCGTGGAAGGCGTTAAAACAGACAGATAGGGCACCTTTGAGATATCAGTAAAGCGTTTGTTCCCGGATTTGGGCATGCGTTCAATTTCCAGGCTTAAAATGCCCAGCGCCTGCATTACGCCCGGCACACAGGCGGGTACCATGCCCAGGTCTTCCCCGCAAATGAGCATTTGGGTGGCTCGTTTTATCAGGGGCAGTTTATAGAGCGCTTCCCTGCGCCAGCGGTTTTCCTGCCAGGTGTAAAAGTATTCGTGGTACAATGCCTGGAGTTGTTCCCTGCTATCCTTATCCAGTGCGGCAAACGACCGGGTAGCCGTCATATCATAACGGGGATGGTACAACGTTTCTCCGGGGCCGGTTATCTTTATAAATAATACATCTGCTATCAGGGTACAGAGGATCTTTTTTACTTCTTCCGGCAATGCCGATTCCATTACTTTCCGTTGCGTGCTGTACGCCGGCAGCAGCTGATAACGTCCGTCGGGTAAGGGATGCATCAGTTGTTCTTTCATCATCCCAGCGTAATTGCCGAATAGTTCATCCAGGATAGCGCCTGTTATATAGGGCAGGCAATACCGGCTTTCTTCAAAGCTGATCCCACGGCGGCGCATCTCCCCGGGGCTTACGGGTATCGCCGGGTGGAAATATCCCAGTATGCCCTGTGTGGCATCCAGGGGGATCTGCCAGATACGGAAGAAACCAAGGATATGATCAATACGGAAGGCATCAAAATAAACAGACAGGTGGCGAAGACGCTGCTGCCACCATTCCAGCCCATCTTCCATCATACGTTGCCAGTTATAGGTGGGAAACCCCCAGTTCTGGCCTTCTGTAGTGAATCCATCAGGTGGTGCGCCCGCCTGCATATCCAGGTGGTAATGCGCCGGGTTCATCCAGGTATCCACACTATAGCGGGCTACGCCTATGGGAATATCCCCCTTCAGGGCTACGTTGCAATTATGGACCGCGGTTCTTGCAGCCGCCAGCTGGCAGTGGAGATGGTACTGTACAAAGAAATGATAATGCGCTGTATGGCTGGCTTCTTCATCCACAGTGATCAATTGTTTCACTGCCGTGTAGTCGTATATGTTATACAGGGGCCAACGGTTAAAATCACCTGTTCCATAGCGGTTACGCAAAAAACACCAGGCCGCATAAGGCAGCAGCCAATATTCATTCAGCGCAAACCACCGGCGGTAGCCGGGTGTTTGCCACTGCTGTTTTTCTGCTTCATACAGCTCCTGCAGGTACGCCAGCTTAAACGACATTACTTCTTCATAGTCGATGTATTCTTTTTCGTTGAGCCATTGCCGTAGCCGGTCAAACTGTTTTTGCAGGGGATGTTGTGCAGGCAGCATACCCACGTCCTGTAAGCGGATGTACTGCGGATGCAGGGCAAAGGAAGAGATAGCGGCATATGGATAAGAATCTTTCCAGGTACCGGTTTGCGTGGTATCATTTACCGGCAGTAGCTGTATCAGCTGCAAACCTTTATGCTGCGCCCATTGTGCTAATGCAGGCAGATCGGCAAATTCGCCGGTACCAAATCCTTCTGCACTGCGCAAGCTGAACACAGGAACAGCCACACCGGCGCCTTTCCAGGGTGTATACGCCATCCGCAAAAAGCCGTCGTGCAAAATTACCTGCCGCCCGGGTACGGCGGTGGTATGCAGCTCGCGGTTACTGCCATTTTCAAACTGGAGGAACTGTTGCTGTGCCAGGTCGTAAATGCCGTATTTATAATACAGCGGCGCCGTTTCCCCGGAAAGGTCCAGCGCTATGGAAAACCAGCCCTGTTCATCGTATTGCAGCAATAGCGGATAGCTGGTATCCCAGTTGCCCAGCAACTGGTTACTACCAAGCAGGCAAACGGTTTTGCCGGCATCCAGCAGGGGAACCTGCACGCGAAATATATGCGTGGCCGTTAGTAACGGTGGTATAACTGTGGCAGGCCTTTTATAAAAAACACGTGAGAACGGTGCCGTTAGCCAGGCATTCTCCGGGCGGGAAGCATCGTTCCAGGCATCTATGAAAACAAGATCCTGCTGTTCTCCGGGCGTAAAAACAAACTCCCGCACAGCGCCTTCATACATCACTTCTTCCCCTTCTTTCAGCAGGTACTGGTATCGCAAAGTGAAAGGAGCTCCCGGGGCCAGCCGGATCTCTGTATACCACCACGATGAAATTCCCCATTGCATACGGCATGCCTGTGAGGGTATATCATTGCCCAGAGCAGGTAAGTTACCAAGCAGGTACAACTCCTGCCCGTAATGAGTATGGTAATGGGTATAAAATCGTATGGTGTAATTCATCTGGTCCAGGCTATGCCGGACCAAAGTAAGGAAAAAACGCGGAGTTTGTCTGACTCAGGATTAAACTGATTACACCGATTACCCT
>NZ_DATMTE010000629.1:0-4957 GCF_035564935.1 Chitinophaga sp.
AAAGTTTAAATCAAAAAGCAAAAAGCCATTGTAGTGGAGATAATAACATATACATATAATATATGATCGCTTTATCCCCTTTACAACGGCTTTTTGCTTTATGCATTAAGCTTTTGCTTAATTAAGCGTTCCTGTTAATACAGTTCAGATCCCTGAATGCTTCTTCCAGGCGTTTAACAAAGGTTTCTTCACCTTTGCGCAGCCATACGCGGGGATCGTAGTATTTTTTATTTGGCTTATCGGCGCCTTCAGGGTTACCCAGCTGAGCCTGGAGGTAATCCTTCTTTGCTTCGTAGAAATCGTGGATACCTTCCCAGAATGCCCACTGCATATCAGTATCAATGTTCATTTTGATAACACCATAACCCAGTGCTTCTGTGATCTGGTGCTTAGGAGAACCGCTACCACCATGGAATACGTAGAATACCGGTTTGGCGGCAGTTTTAAATTTCTCCTGGATGAACTCCTGGCTATTGTGCAGGATCACCGGGCGAAGCTCCACGTTACCGGGAGAGTATACACCATGCACGTTACCGAAAGCAGCGGCCACGGTGAAACGCGGACCTACTTTGGATAAAGTTTCATACGCATAGGCTACTTCTTCAGGCTGGGTATACAATTTGGAGTTGTCTACACCGGAATTGTCCACACCATCTTCTTCACCGCCGGTTACGCCCAGTTCAATTTCGATGGACATACCCAGTTTATTCATTCTCTCAAAATATTTATGAGAAATTTCGATATTTTCTGCAATCGGCTCTTCAGACAGATCCAGCATATGAGAGCTATACAGTGGCTGACCGGTTTGTTTGAAATGTTGTTCACCGGCATCCAGCAAACCATCGATCCATGGCAGCCATTTCTTGGCAGCATGGTCTGTATGCAGCACTACGGGAACACCGTAATATTTAGCTACTTCATGTACATGTTTGGCGCCGGAAATACCACCCGCAATGTTCGCCTGCAGCTTGTCGTTCGGCATACCTTTACCGGCAAAAAATTGTGCACCACCGTTAGAAAACTGGATGATAACCGGTGAATTTACTTTAGCAGCTGTTTCCAGTACCGCATTCACGGAGTTAGTTCCCACAACATTTACGGCAGGCATAGCAAATCCGTTGTCTTTGGCATCGTTATACAGCGCATCCAGCTCTTCGCCGAATAATACGCCAGCTCTGTATTTTCCCATACTCTGATATGTGTTTTAATTTTTTAGGAAAGCAAATATAAGGAGTTAAATAGAAGATTTATAGCGAAAAGTAAGTGCTTATGTATTAATTCTACCAACAGAAAAATGTATTTTAACCCGCATTAATCCCGTTTTATATGAAATTATTCCTGTTTTTCCTCGTGGTGATATTCCTGCAAATGCCCTCCGGCAGAGCATCTGCGGTTAATGCAACCGATTCCCTGCAATACTTTACTTCGTTTGACGGAACCCGTATCCATTATACCGTTACCGGTACCGGGGCGCCTGTACTGTTGGTACATGGCTTTATAGTGAACGGGGATTCCTGGAAGAAAACGGCCTTGTACGATTCGCTGGTTGCGCACAGGTATAAGGTAATTACCCTTGATTTGAGGGGAAACGGGGCATCGGATCATCCGCGTGATAGCCTCGCCTACCTCGATGATGCGGAAACAAAGGACATTATGGGATTGATGACCTGGCTTAATATTAATAATTACCAGGCAGTGGGTTATTCCAGGGGCGCCATTATTGTATCGCGCTTACTGGTGCTGGACGCCCGGGTACGCAGCGCTGTGATGGGAGGGATGGGCACCGCTTTTACAGATCCCGCCTGGCCGCGCCGGCAGCAGTTTTACGAGGCGCTATCGGGGAAAGATGTACCGGAGCTGGCCCCCATGGTGAAATATGTACAGCAATCGGGGCTTGATCAGCGCGCCCTTGCCATGATGCAGTTGGGCCAGCCCTCCACTACACCACAGGAACTGGCCGGCGTGCATCAGCCGGTATTGGTTATCGGAGGGGATAAAGACGAAGACAATAATACCGGCGGCGCTCTCGCAGCCATGATGCCGGCAGGAATGCACGGCACCGTAGCCGGAGATCATAATTCAGTAGTGCGTAGCGTACCCTTCGCTGAATGGGTGCTCGATTTCCTCCAAAAGCATTAACTCACCGTAAGCATGTTTCCATCCACCTTGATGGTATAAGCCGTAAGCGCTGCAGTGGCCGGGCCGGTATTTACGGCACCGGTGGTGGTGTACCGGCTGCCATGACCGCAAGGTGCGTTACATTCAATTAACTTGGAGCTGTTGTTGTAAGTAGCTACCGTACACCCCTGGTGGGTGCAGGTGCTGGAAAGCGCCGTGAAAGACGATGCCGAATTGCCCGCTGCAGTGCGGATAATGATTACCCCGTTGGAGATCTTAAAGTCGCCCACATTGGTGAGATCATTGCCCAGGTTCAATGATAATTTGGCGTTACCTCCGCCGCCGCCGGGAGGATTGGGATCCGGATTATTGTCGCCGCCCTTGCTGCAGGCAGCTAAACCGGCAGTACATACAAGCGCCAGTGTAAGTCCGATGTTGGAAACAAAATCTCTTCTTTCCATAAAGTGCGTTTTAGTTGAGTGGATCGTTATCCTGTTTACGCAGGTGGAAGGAAGAAAGTTGCCTTAGTGAGTGAATTTTGTCCTGGAATGCTGATTAGACTGATTAGGTTGATTTTACTGATTTTATTTTTTGTATTAATTTTTAATCAACGTTTGAAAATAGGCGGGGGCTTCCAGCAAACGGCTGCCATACCAGGAAAACATTTCACCGTCTACCAGCTGGATATGTGCATCCGGCAATATGGCCTGTAGTTCTGCGATATGTTTTTCCTTAAAAGGATAGGGCTCTGAAGAAAGTAATACCCGGCAGCAGCCACTGCTGGCCAGTTGTGTGGCAGTAACAGCCGGGTACCGGGGAAGCGTTTCAAACACATTCCGGAAACCGCACAACTGCAGCATCTGGTGGATGAAGGTATCGCCGCCGGCCACCATCCACGGATCTCGCCAGATAAAATAGGCAGCGGGAACGGCTTCGGTAAAAGGTTGCAGCGAAGAAAAATTGGCTTTGATCCGGGAAACGATACTGGCGGCGGCATCCACGCGATCCGTTACCGCGCCGATACCGGTGATCATGCTGTATGCATCTTCCAGGGTCTGGATATTACTCACCCATACCGGGTACTCCTGCATCAGCAGTTCTACATCTGCCGCCAGGTTTTCTTCCTTGTTGGCAATGATAAGGTCTGGTGAAAGCTGCCGTATAATATTGGGATGAATATTTTTAGTACCGCCTACCCGCGTTTTTTCCCGGAACCACGTTAACGGATGTACGCAGAATTTGGTAATGCCTACCACTTCTTTTCCGAGTCCGAGGGAATACAGCAATTCTGTTTGGGAGGGCACCAGTGAAACGATCCGCCGTGGCGGATTTTCGAGTATTATCTGCCGGTGCAGCTGATCAGTAAATAACATGCGATGCTTTTATCTGCCTAGTGCCTGTATAATATCATATTTGGTAACGATGTGATGATTACCACTGTCATCTTTTGTAAGCACGGCGCCGTTTTCCCGGTTGATATACACCGATAGTTTTTCAATAGGCGTATCCTGGCTTACCAGCGGGAAGGATGGCTGCATTACCTGTTGTACCAGTGCATCTTTCAGGTTGGCATCATCGATCAGGCGATTGAATAACCCGTTTTCAGAGATGGCGCCGATCAGCTCTCCGCCTTCCTCTACAGGGATATGTTCGATATCGTATTTTTTCATCCTGGCAATAGCTTCACTCACTTTTTCTCCCGCGCTGATGGTTACCAGTGGCTGATTGCGACGGCCGTTCACTACATCCTTTACTGTTTTTACATCCAGGAATCCGCGTTCCATCATCCATTGATCGTTGTAAATTTTTCCAACATAGCGGCTGCCATGATCATGAAAAATAACCACCACCACATCGGTAGGCTTTAATGATTCTTTCAGCTGCAACAGTCCTGCTATGGCCGATCCGGCAGAATACCCCACGAAGATGCCTTCTTCTTTGGTAATACGGCGCGCCATCACCGCAGCATCTTTATCGGTTACTTTTTCAAATTTATCGATCACCTTCATGTCGTAATTCTCCGGCACAAAATCTTCCCCGATGCCTTCGGTGATGTAAGGATACACTTCACTCATATCCAGTTGCCCGGTTTCAAAATACTTCTTCAGTAAGGAACCATAACTGTCAATGGCCCATACTTTAATGTCGGGGTTCTTTTCTTTCAGGTATTTTCCAGTGCCGGTAACGGTACCGCCGGTGCCGGTAGCCACCACCAGGTGCGTGATCTTCCCTTCGGTTTGTTCCCATATTTCAGGACCGGTTTGCTCATAGTGCGCATCGCGGTTGGCAAGGTTATCGTATTGATTTACATAAAATGAATTGGGTACTTCTGTGGCCAGTCTTTTGGACACGGAATAGTAGGAGCGGGGATCTTCAGGTTCCACATTGGTAGGACAAACAATCACTTCCGCGCCTACGGCTTTCAGGATATCCACTTTTTCTTTGGATTGTTTATCTGTAGTGGTAAAAATACATTTATATCCCCTGATAATAGCCGCCAGTGCAAGGCCCATGCCGGTATTGCCGGAAGTGCCTTCAATAAGGGTACCGCCAGGTTTGAGCAATCCTTTCTCTTCCGCTACATCCACCATTTTCACGGCCATACGGTCTTTAATAGAGTTGCCGGGGTTAAAGAACTCCACCTTTGCCAATACCGTACAGGGAAGCGTGGCGGTTACGCGGTGTAGCTTTACCATCGGGGTATTTCCTATCGTTTCGAGTATATTATCACAGTATTTCATAAAAATGAGGTTGTATGGTTACGAAAATACGGAAATGAACTGAGACAGATCGCCTTCGGCAATGCGGAGTTTGTCTGACTCAGGATTAAACTGATTAC
>NZ_DATMTE010000630.1:0-2105 GCF_035564935.1 Chitinophaga sp.
TTGTACATAATGAATAGAGAGGAAATCCCGGTGGGCAATCCTGTCCTTCACCGGGTCATCTAAGATTGGAATAGTTAGGACAAAACGAAGGCCGGGTATTCTTACCCGGCCCGGTTATTATATCTTTGCTGGTATGCTTATTTTCCCACTGCTACAGCGCCTTCTACGAGTACGGTAGCCTTGTTGCGCAACACTTCCACGAATCCGCCGCTGATGGTAAAAAACTCGGTGTGAGCTTTATCTTTCAGCACTTTCATTTTACCATTTCCGAGGGCTGCAATTAATGGCGCATGTTTATCCAGTATTTCAAAAGAACCGTCAATGCCCGGCAGTTGTACTCCGTACACTTCTCCGGCATATATTTTTCTTTCAGGTGTTAATACTTCTAATAGCATGTTATGATCGTAAATGGTGAAGGGTAATGATCCCGGTGGTGCCGGGATCATTGACTTAATTAGTTATTCGCTGCTTCCAGTAATTTCTTACCTTTTTCAATAGCTGCTTCGATGTTACCTACCAGGTTGAAAGCTGCTTCCGGATACTCATCTACTTCACCGTCCATGATCATGTTAAAGCCACGGATGGTTTCTTCGATCGGCACCAGTACGCCTTTCAGACCGGTGAACTGTTCTGCTACGTGGAAAGGCTGTGACAGGAAACGTTGTACACGGCGTGCACGGGATACTGTCAGCTTATCTTCGTCGCTCAGTTCATCCAAACCGAGGATGGCGATGATATCCTGGAGTTCTTTATAGCGTTGCAGGATCATTTTCACGCGCTGTGCACAGTTATAGTGAGCTTCACCCACGATAGCCGGAGACAGGATACGGGAGGTAGAGTCCAGCGGGCTCACAGCAGGGTAGATACCAAGATCGGAGATCTTACGATCCAATACGGTGGTAGCATCCAGGTGGGAGAAGGTTGTTGCCGGAGCCGGATCCGTTAAGTCATCCGCAGGTACGTAAACGGCCTGTACGGAAGTGATGGAGCCATTTTTAGTGGAGGTGATACGTTCCTGCATCAGACCCATTTCAGTAGCCAGTGTTGGCTGGTAACCCACCGCAGAAGGCATACGGCCTAACAGTGCGGATACTTCAGAACCGGCCTGTGTGAAACGGAAGATGTTGTCTACGAAGAAGAGGATATCTTTACCACCACCTGCAGAGCCATCTCCATCACGGAAATATTCTGCCAGTGTTAAACCGGACAGGGCTACACGCGCACGCGCTCCCGGTGGTTCGTTCATCTGACCAAACACAAACGTAGCCTGTGATTGTTTCAGTAATTCTTTATCTACAGCGGTAACATCCCAGTCGCCGTGTTCCATTGATTCTTTAAACTTATCACCGTATTTAACGATGTTTGCCTCGATCATTTCGCGCATCAGATCGTTCCCTTCACGTGTACGCTCACCTACACCGGCGAATACGGACAAACCTTCGTAACCTTTTGCGATGTTATTGATCAGTTCCTGGATCAATACTGTTTTACCCACACCGGCACCACCGAACAAACCGATCTTACCACCTTTTGCATAAGGTTCGATGAGGTCGATTACTTTGATACCTGTAAACAGTACTTCTGTTTCAGTAGCGAGATCTTCAAATTTAGGCGGTTCACGGTGAATGGGGTAACCGTTTGAAGCATCGATATCACCCAAACCGTCAATTGCTTCACCTACCACATTGAACAAACGTCCTTTAACCTGGTCGCCAACCGGCATTTTAATAGGCGCGCCTTTATCAACTACAGTCATGCCACGAACCATACCATCTGTGGAGTCCATTGCCACTGTGCGAACACTGTCTTCACCCAGGTGCTGTTGTACTTCCAATACTACCTTCTGACCATTTTCGCGGGTAATTTCCAATGCGCTGTAGATTTCGGGCAATTTGTCATCAAAGTGCACGTCCACCACGGGACCGATTATTTGTTTGATCTTACCTGTGTTAGGCATATTTTTAAAGAGGTTTATAAAAATACTAAAATGTAATAGTTCAAAAACGGCAGCAATTTATTTTATAGCGTACAGTTCCCAAATTTGCCGCAAAGGTAATAGTTAATGGATGAAAATCAAAACGCTAACGACGAAAAAAAACCTTTTC
>NZ_DATMTE010000631.1:0-6907 GCF_035564935.1 Chitinophaga sp.
ATATCCTGAAAGTATCATTCTGAAATTACCGGTAAATGAATAGTCCACAGTTTTTTTACATCAATCAAACAAATATGAACTGACAACCAGAAACATCCACGTTTGATACGGATAAAAAAACGGAAGTGTTTGCGGCACCTCCGTTCAGATAAGACGTATCAGTAAAGTCCGTTGAGCGAAATTTATTTAACATCTTAACAGTTCCAAGTTATGAATTCCTTTTTATTCAGCAAAATAAGCAGGAGCGCACACCCGTACCCGCTATTTTGCAAAATTATCCTCGCTATGAAAGTAACCGCTTTTTTGCTACTGGTAATGGTAGCCGGGGTACATGCCACAGGAGTAGCGCAGAAGCTAACCCTGTCTTTTCAACAGGCAGCACTTGAAAATGTATTCAGGGAAATAGAACAGCAATCGGGGATGCGTTTCCTCTATAACGACGACTTCCTCAAAGGGGCGCCACCCGTTACACTGCGGGTAAAGGATGCTGATATCAACGAGGTGATGAAACGGATCATCGTCCGGCGACCCTTTGTATTTAAAGTAGTGGCGGGCACAGTGATCATTACGCCTGTGGATTCCTCTCCTGGTCCGGACAACCCGGTGGTAAAGGATATTACCGTCACGGGTATCGTGAAGGGACCCGATGGTACGCCGCTGCCCGGCGCTTCCGTATCAGTAAAAGGCAAAGCAGGGACCGGTGTGGCTACCGGCAACGATGGCAGGTTTAAGCTCACCGTGGCAAACGACGCTATCCTGGTTATTTCATTTATAGGATTGAAGAACAAAGAGGTGCCCGTAAATGGCGTCACTACGCTTGAAGTAGTGCTGGAGAAAGATGCCGCCCGGATTGATGAAGTGATAGTGGTAGGTTATGGCACCATGAAAAAAAGTGATCTTACCGGCGCTATCACCCGGGTAAGATCTGAAGAGATCAATGCTTTTCCTTCCGCCAATGTGTTCCAGGCGTTATCCGGCAGGGCGCCCGGTGTACAGGTACTACAGAATACCGGCGCTCCCGGCGCGCCTGTGAGCATGCGCATACGCGGTACCAATTCCATACAGGGCAGTAATGAACCGCTGTATGTGGTAGATGGATTTCCCACATCAGGTAATCCTACCATTCTCAATAATGCAGACATTGAAAGTATTGAAGTATTGAAAGATGCTTCTGCAACAGCTATCTATGGTTCCAGGGGCGCCAATGGCGTGGTGATCATTACCACCAAAAGAGGCAAGGCCGGAAGAACCAATGTAAACGCGGAAACCAGCTATTCCTCGCAAACACTGATCCGTAAACTGGACATGATGAACGCGAAAGAATACGCTGCGTTTTATAATGAACAGGCAGCGAATGACGGGCTTGCTCCCTACTTTACGCCCACGCAGGTGGAGGGTTTCGGGAAGGGGTTCGACTGGCAGGACCTGGTATTCAAACCAGCGCCTATGAAAACCATTAACCTGAATATAAACGGCGGGAATGAGAAAACACGCTTTGCCATCGGCGGGAGTATTTTTGACCAGGACGGTATTGTAAACGGTAGTAACTATAAACGGTATGCCTTACTGGCCAATGTGAGTCATGATATCAGCAGTAAATTTTCCGTGAGCGTGAACGCCACTTTATCACGGTTAAAAACAGACCGAAAAGACAGTGGTGGTGGAAGCCGCGGCAGCTCCATGATTTCGGCAGCTGTTTCCGCACCGCCTACGCTAACGCCGTACAACGACGATGGCAGTTACAAAGTGCTGGCTATTGCTTATCCCTTTGTAGCAACAGACCTCATTAACCCGCTGAACTTTATCAATGAACAGCGCAATACCATCAAAGCCAACCTGGTACTGGCTAATGCAGCACTGATGTATAAACCGGTTGACGGGCTCACGATCAAGGTAATGGGCGGCATTGAAAACAGGGACGACCGCACCGACAACTATACCACCCGCAACTTTGTTAATTCAAACGGCAATGCCAGCGTTGTTACCAACCAGATCACCAGTCTCCTGAATGAGAATACCATCACCTATAATAAAACTTTTAACAGGCATAGTATATCCGTACTGGCAGGATTTACCTACCAGGACTTCCTCACCACCTCCCTTTCCGGCAGTGGCAACGGGTTCCTGAGCGATGTGTTCGAAACTTCCGATCTCAGCGCCGCCGATATACCAGGCGTACCGGGTTCCGGTTATTCAAAAGCGGTACTGCTTTCTTACCTGGGCCGCGTTAATTATAACTTCAACGATAAATACCTGGTTACTGCCAGCATCCGCCGCGATGGTTCATCCCGGTACACCAAAGGCAATAAGTGGGGATACTTTCCCTCGGCAGCATTGGCATGGAGAGTATCCAATGAAGATTTCCTGAAAGGAAATGCCATCATTTCCAACCTGAAACTACGTACCAGCTGGGGCCTCACCGGGAGCCAGGCTATCAGTCCCTATGCTACGCTTAATCAACTTGGCAGCGGCAAAACAGTATTTAATGATGAAATGTATAACACGTTTTCTCCCGGCACCCGTTTGCCCGGCAACCTGAAATGGGAAACCACCGCACAGCTGGATTTCGGAATGGACCTGGGCCTGCTGGATAACAGGGTGAATTTTACGGCAGACTATTACATCAAAAATACCCGGGACCTGCTGAATACGGTGGCACTGCCCTCGTCTATGGGCTTTACCACCACTATCCAGAATGTGGGAGAAGTGCAGAACAAAGGATTGGAGTTTGGTATTGATACAAGGGTGCTGGATGGCAACTTCAAATGGGATATCAATGCCAACCTGTCCTTTAACCGGAATAAGGTAGTAAAGCTGTATGGAGGAAACGATGTACTGGGCGGTAATATCAATGCCATTGTGATCAACGACGTAACCAGTATTTTGCGGGAGGGCCGTCCTATTGGTCAGTACTGGGGATACCTGGAAGACGGATACGATGAGCAGGGAAAGATCAGGTTCCGCGACCTGGATAAAAGCGGCACTATTACCACGGCAGATAAAACATATATCGGTAACCCTAACCCGGATTTTATATACGGGTTAAATTCCGCCATGTCTTACAAGGATCTCAGCTTAACTGTATTCCTCCAGGGAGTGCAGGGAAATGACCTGTTCAATGCCAGCGCTATTGCCAATACCATTGATTATGGCTTTGGGCTGAACATGCCCCGCGATGTTTATAACGACCACTGGACGCCGGCCAACACCAATGCAAAGTACCCGGTGCTGAGCCGCAACACTACGGTAAGGGTATCCAACAGGTTCGTGGAGAATGGGTCTTACCTGCGACTTAAAAACATACAGCTGGCTTATAACCTGCCGCTCCGGAGATGGGGCGTGAAGGGGATTCAGAACGGGCAGCTGTATGTAAGCGGTCAAAACCTGCTCACTTTCACCAAATACTCCTGGTGGGATCCCGAAGTAAATTCCAACGGGGGAGGCAATTCTACCGCGCAGGGGATCGACTTTAATTCCTATCCTTCGAATAAGTCGTTTACCATTGGGATCCGTGCAGGTTTCTGAGCTATGTGTACATCTTAATTAATCATCTCCGGAAAAAAAGAAAAATGAAAACAGCACTCCTACATAAAACCGGTTTCACTGTACTGCTGCTGTGCCTGTGCACTTCCTGCAGCAAGTTGCTGGACGAAACGCCGAAATCGGCAGTAACGGAAAATTTCTATAACACGCCTGCAGAGGTAGAAGCCGCAGTGAACGCCATTTTTACGCCACTGCGGTCTACCAATATGAGCGTGTACGAAGCCACCCTGGAATGCCAGAGCGATTATGCAAATGGCCGTGGCAGCTGGGCGCCGCTGCACGAGTTTCAGGGTTTGAACGATGCCAACATTACCCGCGTGTCCGGCTTGTGGAACGCATTTTACCTGGCTATCCGCAACGCCAACCTGGTAACCGGCAATGCACCCAACGGGAACGCCATCAGCAAAACCGACGCTGACCGGTTCATTGCAGAAGCAAAATTTATGAGGGCATTCTGTTACTTCCAGCTGGTGCGTAACTGGGGCGGTGTACCGCTGCGTACAGAAGAGAATATTAAACAGGTAGACCTGAAGAAAAGCACCGCAGAAGAAGTATACAACTTTATTTTATCAGACCTGGATGCAGCCGAAACTTCGTTGCCGGAAAAACCATCCAGTGTTGGCCGGCCCTCCAAATGGGCTGCCAAAACCTTACTGGCAGACGTTTACCTGCAACTGGGAAAATACGCCGAAGCGCGCGATAAAGCCGATGAAGTGATTAAATCAAACCAGTTTTCAATGGTGCCCATTACTTCGAAAAGTGACTTCCAGAACAAAGTGGCAGGCCCGGAATTACTCAGCACCAGCGAAGAGATCTTTTACCTGAAGTACATGCGGCAGGCAGGGCAGGGGAACTATATGTTATGGATCACCAATCATCCCAATACTAAGTTATTCAATTTCGGAGGGTCGTATGTGTTATATGGAGATGAAACCAGCGAGTTTTTCAGCAGCTGGGATAGCAACGATTTGCGGAAAGCGCTGTGGGATAAGCTGGATATTGGTCTTGGCGCCCATACATTGATCAGCTCCCGCTACACCGACACCAAGGCGGCCAGCAAAGAAGGTGCGGGTAACGACGATCCCGTATACAGTTATGCAGATGCATTACTGATATATGCAGAAGCATCCTGCCGGGCAGGTAATGCCCCAACGGCCGCCGGTATGGAAGCGCTGAACCAGGTGCGGCGCCGCGCTTACGGCAAAGCGCCGGGGATGCCATCCGAAACCGATCTTCAGCTGGCGGATTACAACGCTGCTACATTTACCGGCAGGGTATTACAGGAACGGGCCTACGAATTTCAGATCTCCGGGAAACGCTGGCTGGATCTGAAACGCAGCGGTACTGCGAAGGCAGTGATCCTGGCAGCTACTGGTAAAACCATTGCAGAAAAACATTACCTCTGGCCTATCCCGTTGTCGGAAATGAACTACAACAAAGCACTGGATCCTGCCAAAGATCAGAACCCGGGCTACTGACATTCATCAACTTAAAAATAGTAGAAGAGATATGAAAAGAATACTCACCATTTTATTCCTGGTGCTGTTCCACAGCGCCGGCGCGGCCACTGTTTATGATGTGGTAGTATATGGCGCCACTCCATCCGGCGTACTGGCAGGGATAGCTGCAGCAAGAGAAGGCCGCAGCGTAATGATCGTAGAGCCGCTCCCGTTAGTAGGCGGCGTGATGAGCGGCGGCCTTTCCTTCAGTGATTCCAACCAGATGGCGCGTGAAACGTTGCGCAGTCTTTTTGAAGAGTTTCATAAACGGATAGAAAAAGAATATGCTGCAAAAGGGATTGCATTGCCTTACAATGTCAGTGAAAAAGACAATAAACCCTGGACATACGAGCCACATATTGCAGAGAAAGTATTTAACGACCTGCTGAAAGAAGCAGGTGTGCAGGTAAGCCTGAATGAAACCCTGAAATCGGCGGTTACCGCCAAGGGAAGGATCTCCGCCATCCGTACTTACTCGGGCAAAGTGTTCAGGGGCAAAGTATTTATTGATGCTACCTATGAAGGTGATCTGCTGGCGGCTGCCGGTGTGAAATACCGCGTTGGCAGGGAAAGTCGTGACGAGTTCGGAGAACCGCTGGCGGGCGCTATTTATCTTAAGAAGCCGGCCAAAGCGCCTGCGCCGGATAACGGGCAGTCATCCGTACAGCTTATTTCCGGTAATACACGGGCGCCGGAAGGGCAGGGCGACCGCCGGATCATGACGTACAGTTTCCGCCTTTGTCTTTCAACTGAACCGGGAAACCAGGCGCCTTTTTACCGCCCCGATAATTATGATCCCGCCAGGTATGAACTGTTCCGCCGTTTCTATAAAGCCAATCCGCAAATGGGTGTTCCTTTCGATATGTACCCGCTGCCAGGGCAAAAGATAGACGGCAATAACAGCATTGGCGGTCAGATATCGACCGGACTGGTGGGAGAAAATTATGATTATCCTGAAGCGGCGCCACGCAAAAGACTGGCCATATGGGATGCCCATCGCAGCTATACGGAAGGGTTGTTGTACTTCCTGTGTACTGATTCTGCGGTGCCTGCGCATGTACGTACGCAAATGAGCAAGCTGGGATATGCAAAAGATGAATTTAGCGCATCAAAACATTTCCCTCCTGTATTATACGTGCGTGAAGGCAGGAGAATGGTAGGGGAATATTTTATGACCCAGAAAGATATCCAGCAGGAAATACAAAAACAGGATGTTATTGCTATCGGTTCATTTCCTATTGATTCGCACGATTGCCAGCGTATCAGCACCGACAGTGGTTTTATTAATGAAGGCACTATATTCCCTGTACGTTTAAAAACGCGGAAGATCGGTTATCCATACCAACTGCCTTACAGGGCCATTACGCCCAAACAATCGGAATGTACCAACCTGCTGGTACCGGTATGCGTGTCGGCCTCCCATGTGGCTTTCTCCTCCGTAAGAGTGGAGCCCGCCTGGATGGTATTGGGTGAAAGCGCCGGCATCGCGGCAGCTATTGCCGTAGAAGACGGAGTGCCCGTGCAGCAGGTAGATATAGCAAAGTTGCAGCAACGGTTAAAGCAAAAAGGACAGGTACTGGAGCTGCCTGTGATTCCCGGGGAGAAATAAGGAATAAAGAAGGGAGATGAACATTTAACGGTCATCTCCCTTCTTCATTCATTTACCATCTCCTTTTTTATTATCTCTCCCCACCTGGTAAGTTTTATAAAAATCTCCCTTTACCCATTGCACCTGGCCAAAGTCCCTGATTTCAGGTGCAATGATGTAAGCGCCGGTTTCTGTATCCAGTATCACAACGGCCTTTTCACTGACCACCGTCTGGAACTTGCCGCTTTTTTGTTCTTCTGTTCCCCTGAAGCTAACA
>NZ_DATMTE010000632.1:0-4947 GCF_035564935.1 Chitinophaga sp.
AATAAAAAAAATATAAAAGGGGGATACGGTGAATGATGCAGGCGAATGTTAAGGAATCTTAATTTTCGTCAGGATCGTTTCCGTATTCCCTTTTTCATTTTACATTCGACAGTGTAGAATACTATGTAGACCATATCTTTAGTTAAACAATATTCACATTTTCTGATGTGATCTTAACATTTTAATGCGATATTGCAATGATAAAACCTAGCACAAATCCAAAAACCTTATGTGTGGAATAGTAGCTTATATCGGGCAGAGAGAAGCCTACCCGGTAGTATTAAAAGGCCTCAAAAGACTGGAATACCGCGGATACGACAGCGCGGGTGTAGCCCTGATCAACAACGGGCTTCAGGTATACAAGAAAAAAGACAAAGTAGCTGCTCTCGAAGCATTTGTTGAGGGAAAAGACCTGCGGAGTCATATTGCCATCGGGCATACCCGCTGGGCTACACATGGCGAGCCCTGCGACCGTAATGCGCACCCGCATTTATCCGGCGATGGTAAACTGGCCATGATCCACAATGGCATTATTGAAAACTATGTACAGCTGAAACAGGAGCTCATTAACCAGGGCCATGTTTTTCATAGCGATACCGACACCGAAGTACTGCTTCATTTTATCGAGGAAATCAAAAAGCAAAACCAGTGTTCTCTGGAAGAAGCCCTGCGCATCGCTTTAAAAAGAGTAGTAGGCGCTTATGTGATTGTATTGATTGATGAAGAAAACCCGGATACGCTGATCGCGGCCCGTAAGGGAAGCCCGCTCGTAATCGGCGTGGGCAAAGGTGAACACTTCCTCGCTTCAGACGCTTCTCCCATCATTGAATACACCAAAGAAGTAGTGTATGTAAATGATTACGAAATTGCCGTCATCAAAGCGGATGAACTGATCCTGAAAAACATTTCCAATGAAAGGCAAACGCCTTACATTCAGAAACTGGATATTGAGCTGGCCGCCATTGAGAAAGGAGGCTATGCCCACTTCATGCTGAAGGAAATATTTGAGCAGCCACAAACCATTTTCGATAGCTTACGCGGCCGTCTGGATGCAAAGAAAGGCACGCTCACCATGGGCGGTATGCGCGAATATGCAGATGTGCTGAGCAGCGCCAAACGTATCATCATAGTAGCCTGCGGCACCTCCTGGCACGCAGGCCTGGTAGCCGAATACATGATAGAAGAACTATGCCGCATCCCCGTGGAAGTGGAATACGCCTCTGAATTTCGCTACCGCAACCCGGTAGTAGGTCCCGGCGATGTGATCATAGCCGTATCCCAATCCGGTGAAACCGCCGATACACTGGTAGCCATTGAAAGCGCCAAAGAAAAAGGCGCCATCATCCTCGGTGTTTGTAACGTAGTAGGTTCTTCTATTGCACGCTTATCTCACGCAGGCGCCTATACGCACGCAGGCCCTGAAATAGGCGTGGCCAGTACCAAAGCCTTCACCGCCCAGCTGGCAGTGCTTTGCCTGGTTGGCCTCAAACTGGCCGCCGATAAGGGTACCATCACCCCGCAAAGGTTCCAGCACCTGCTCGATGAACTGGAACAGGTTTCTGAAAAAGTAGCTACCACCCTTAAACTGGATGACCAGATCAAACAGGTAGCTGATAAATATAAAGATGCACGTGATTTCCTCTATCTCGGCCGCGGATACAATTTCCCGGTGGCCCTGGAAGGAGCGCTTAAACTGAAAGAAATTTCCTACATCCACGCGGAAGGCTATCCCGCTGCGGAAATGAAGCATGGCCCCATTGCACTGGTAGATGAAAACCTGCCGGTAGTAATTGTGGCTACGAAAGACAGCTACTACGAAAAAGTAGTGTCTAACATCCAGGAAATTAAAGCCCGTAAAGGCAAAGTAATTGCCGTTGTAACAGAAGGCGACAACACCATCCCCCCCATGGCGGATGATGTGATTTTTGTGCCTGCGGCAGATGAACTGGTGGCTCCCATCATCTCCGTAGTACCGTTACAACTGCTCGCTTATCATATAGGCGTGCTCAAAGGCCTGGACGTTGATAAACCCAGGAACCTTGCAAAATCAGTTACAGTAGAATAAAGAAAACGGAAATACCTTCTCTGGTTATTTTATTATCTGTACGCATAATAAAATAACCAGACGGTCATTTCCCTAAATGATGTATCCTCATGAATAATATCCAAAAAAGACCCCTCTCTGATCTGGGGTATAATTTCATTGAAACCACGTTACCGGAAGGCAAAGACGAATACTATCTCCGTAATGAACAATGGAGCAGAAGAGACAAATACAGGAAATTAACAGCACACGAAATAGAATCGCTGGTACGCAATGACAATACCTCCGACGACTGGAATATTATTTTTGTTTCCAACGAATTTGATCCGCAACTGGTACAGCACTGCCACTTTTTCGGGATGGTGCGTATCGGTAAACTGGAACCCTACTACCTGGAGTTCCACAACCTGCGGATGCCGGTAGGACTGTATAACAGCACCATTTGTGCCTGCGATTTCGGCGATAATGTAGTGGTGCATAACGTAAATTATTTATCGCATTATATCCTCGGCAATGAAGTGATTGTAGCCAATGTAAATGAAATGGCTACTACCGATTATGCCAAATTCGGAAACGGTATCCTGAAAGAAGGAGAAAATGAAAGCGGCCGCATCTGGATGGAATTATGCAATGAAAACGGCGGCAGAAGCGTAATGCCGTTTGATGGCATGCTCCCCGGAGACGCTTACCTGTGGACCCGCTACCGCGATGATGAACAGCTGCAACGCCAGTTCAAAGCCTTCACAGAAAAACAATTTGATAAAAGACGCGGCTACTATGGTATGGTAGGTGATCGTACAGTGATCAAAAACTGTAAGATGATCAAAGACGTAACCATTGGTACGGATGCCTACCTGAAAGGCGCCAACAAACTGAAAAACCTTACCATCAACAGCAACAGTAAAGCCTCTTCACAAATAGGTGAAGGCTGTGAAATGGTAAACGGTGTAATAGGTTACGGCTGCCGCGTATTCTATGGGGTGAAAGCCGTTCGCTTTGTAATGGCCTCCCACTCACAACTGAAATACGGCGCCAGGCTGATCAACTCCTACCTCGGCAACAACGCCACTATTTCCTGTTGCGAAGTACTCAACTCACTCATCTTCCCCGCACATGAACAACACCACAATAACTCGTTCCTGTGCGCAGCGCTTATCATGGGGCAAAGCAATATGGCCGCAGGCGCCACCATCGGATCCAACCACAACTCACGCGGCGCCGACGGTGAAATCATTGCCGGCAGAGGGTTCTGGCCGGGCCTCTGCGTAAGCCTGAAACATAACTCCCGCTTCGCCAGCTTCACACTTATTTCCAAAGGCAATTACATGTCGGAGCTGAATATCTCCATCCCATTCAGCCTGGTAGTAAACGACGAACATGAAAACCGCCTGAAAATAATGCCGGGCTACTGGTTCCTGTACAATATGTACGCTATTGCGCGCAACTCCTGGAAATATGTGGACCGCGACAAACGCACCGATAAACAACAACTCATTGAATACGATTACCTGGCCCCCGATTCCGTAGAAGAAATATTCCAGGCACTAACCATCATGGAAACCGCTACCGGTAAAGCATGGTATGCCCTGGAAGAAAATATTCCTGCAGGAGAACTAACGGAACAGGATATACGTAAAAAGGGAAAAGAGCTGTTAAAAAATAACCCGGAAGAAGTAGCTGCATTAACCATTCTCTCCAAAGGCTTTGAAAACAGCGCCCGCGATGTGGAACTGCTGAAAGTACACAGGGCTTACCCGCTGTTCACTGACATGGTGGTACTTTATGCGGTGAAAAATATCCTGGCGGCAAAAAAGTCTTCCTTTACTGATTTACAGGAAACCGTTAAAACAGCCAAACGCGGCGACTGGCAAAACATTGGCGGGCAACTGATGAAAGAGGAAACGGTTGCTTCCCTCAAAACAAAGATCCGGGAAAACAAGATCGCCAGCTGGCCGGAACTGCATACCGCCTACGAACAAATTGGCAACGAATACGCAACCGATAAATTACAGCATGCCGTGGCCTGTTTACGGGAAATCAAAAACAGCGATATGACCGCTGCTAACCTGGCGCAATGGATGAACGATTCCATAGCCACCATGGAATGGATCACCACACAGATCAGGCGCTCCAGGGAAAAAGACTACAAGAACCCCTTCCGTCAGCTGGCTTATGAAAGCGAAAAAGAAATGAACGCAGTAGTAGGCAGCCTGGAAGACAACAGTTTCATTAAACAAACCGCTGAAGACCTGGAAATGTATAAATTGCAGGTAAATAAAACTATCAGCGAATGGCAGCTATAGAAAAAGTAAGATGCAGCTGGTCCAACAAAGACAAACTGTACCAGGATTACCACGACAAAGAATGGGGCACGCCCAGTCATGATGATAAACATCTCTTTGAAATGTTATGTCTCGAAGGCGCACAGGCGGGCCTCAGCTGGTACACCGTGCTTACCAAAAGAGAAAACTACCGCAAAGCCTTTGATAACTGGGACGCTAAGAAAATAGCGAAATACGATGACAAAAAAGTGGAGCAGCTGATGCTGAACGAAGGCATCATCCGCAACCGCCTTAAAATAAAGTCCGTTATCGGCAATGCAAAAGCATACCTGGCGGTTCAAAAGGAATTTGGCAGCTTCGACAAATACATCTGGTCGTTTGTAAACCACAAACCCATCGTAAATCACTACCGTAAAGGCCTGGCCGGCGTTCCTGCCAAAACAGCCATTTCCGATGCCATGAGCAAAGACCTGCTGAAGCGGGGCTTCAAGTTCGTGGGCTCCACCATTTGCTACGCCTACATGCAGGCCACTGGTATGGTGGATGACCACGCGGAGGATTGCTGGAAAAAGTAGCGGATTTTGTTTGACTCAGGATTATGATGATTTCGCTGATTACCCT
>NZ_DATMTE010000633.1:0-11817 GCF_035564935.1 Chitinophaga sp.
ATGTGGTAACTGCCCCATAGGGACGTCTGTAGAAATTGCACCATAACTGGAAATAAAATCATATAATCTATTCTTTATCAAATAATATGTCAGGCATGGATCATTCCCATAGCCGTCAAATATTAACCCTATTGGAACATATCGTTTTGTCTCATAATACCTGTGAATTGCCCGGATAGTTGCTTTCTGTCTTAAAAGAGAAACTAAAGTCAGATGCACTTCATATTTCCGGGAGTATAAGAACTTAGCTAAATCTATTATCCCATTTACGTCTTGTCCAATTTTTGGAAAAACGAGGTTGTACTTTAAATCAATGCACTTCAATGCTAAAGAAGGTGCCTGTGGATCCGGGTTCGCAATTATCAGACTTGACTCTTCATGCACTAACGACGCTCCAAAGGCATATACCGAGTATTCCGGCAGCTTTCTTTTCGCAAAATCTGCATCTAAAATTATTGCGCCAAAGTTATCTGCTATATGGCAGGCAATAAAGGATTTACCAGATGCAGGTAAACCAATCAGGATAAATGCTTGTCTACTCCGGTCAATACCACCAACAGGTAAGGCTCCTCCTTTACCCAAACATATATCGTCATCGTTCTCCAGCCTCGTTTTGAGCAATAACTCGTTTACAATTGAATCTCTTAATTGTGCCCTGGATGCTTCATCAAAGAAATGCTTATCTCTATACGCATTACTTGAATATGTTTGCTTTTCATATGGTGCATTCAGAATACCGATCTCCCCTTCAACTATGCCCGGAATAATTCCTTCCAAACCAGATGGATCAAAGTCAAGCACGTGCTTTAAAAAGAACTCAACCTGTTTTTCTTCTATTAAAACTCTTGAATATTTCTGACTCATTAACTATTATCCAATTTATTGATGCTGTGTACCCTTCATTGTTTTACTTAACGAAAGTATTTCATCATTACCTAACATCTGCGAACAAAAGGTTAATAGAAAATGATTAACAAAAATGGAGAAAGACGACAAGCAAACCTGTCGTCTTTCCATCAATTCCTTCAAAAAAAAATCACCACACAAAAGTAGCCACACTTCCTGCCGGTAAAAGAGGGATCACCTGTTTCCCCTGATATTTCAAATTAAAAGAAGCCGCCGCGTTATTATCATTCAATACAATCAGCACTTTTTTTCCATCAGGGCGTTTAAAGGCCACGCTGTATAAATTGCCCCCGTTGTTGCTGCCTATCCGCACTGCGCCTGCGGGTACAAACCTGGAGGCATGCGCAATGATGTACCAGGCTACATTGCGCGTAACATTGTTGCCGCTGATGGTAAGCGCGCCTTTACATTCGGTGCAGCCGCCCGGTGTATGCGGGCCGTAGCCCGGGTCGTTAGCCAGGTTCCACTCCAGCGCGGTGCGACTGTAATTGCGCATACTCCCGATGATCACGTTTTTGATATGCCATCTCAGGTCGCTGTCAAAACTGCCGGTAGCGCTGGTCCATTGTTCGGTAAAATACAATGCCTTATCCGGTGCTGCTGTGTGCACCGTGGATAAAGCGCTGATATCGCCGGCATACAGGTGAAAGGCACTGCCGTGCACAAATTTCGCGGCTGCTGCATCTGCCAGGATGGTGAGCGGATAATCGGGGTGATCACAGTTATGATCGTATACAATAATTTTGGTGGTGAGCCCTGCTGTCGTAAAGGCCGGCCCGAGGTTGTTTTTGATAAAGTCGCGTTGTGCTTCCGCCACCATTTTCAGGCTGGGGTTATTGTCGGGGTTGAGGGGCTCATTCTGCGGAGTAATAGCATCAATGGGAATACCGGCGGCTTTCATTTGCTGCACATATGTTACGAGATACTGCGCATATGCTTCGTAGTACTGCGTTTGCAGGATGCCGCCTTTAAAGGAGCCGTTATCTTTCATCCATACCGGGGCGCTCCATGGCGTAGCCAGTATTTTCAGTTGCGGATTAATGAGTAATATTTCCTTCAGCAGGGGAATCAGACCAGTGCCGGAGGCCATATCCGGCTGTAGTGAAAAATGCGCCAGTGGCAGATCGGTTTGTCCTGCGGGCACATCATTGTAGGTGAACGGCATGGTGTTCAGATCAGAGGCGCCGATGCTGATACGCAGGTAACTGATACCGATGCTGCCGGTGGTATTGCCAAACAATTCCTGCAACAGCTGTTGTTTTGCGGTAGTACTCATGGCATTGATCAGCTGAGCGCTGCCACCGGTAAGGGTGTAACCGAAACCCTCCACTTCCTGGAAAGTAGTTGCGGTATCAACTTCAATGGTCGTGTAACCATTAGCGTTAGCAGTGGCGAATACGGGTTGTATGTCTGCTTGTTTCAGCAGGCTTTGCTGATCACCACTGGTAATCCAGTAGTTTACCGTGGCGCCGCCGGTGCGGTTGGTATCTGCCGGGGTTACGGGTTGTGTTATGCCTTTGCTGCCGGAGCAGGCGGAAACCGCAAGGGCGCCTGCAAATATGATATAATTGAATATTTTCTGCATATGGAATAACTATTTAAACAAAGAGCCTGGTGTTATCCAGGCTCCCGTTCCGTTTTCATTTTTATAATTTTCAGGCACTTACTTGTTGATGTTTGGATTACTGTCTATTTCGTCCTGTGAAATAGGAAAGTATAATTTATCCGCAGTTACATTGTAGTTCAGGTTTTTACCATCACCATCTTTCTGGGCATTCATCACGGCGATGGCGCGGTTGGTGCGCAGCAGATCGTACCAGCGGTGGCCTTCAAACGCCAGTTCCAGTTGTCGTTCCTTTTCCACTGCGAGACGGAGCTCTGCCTGGGTTCTGGCCGGGGTATCGCCCAGCTTTGCACGATGCCGGATCTTATTGATGTAGTATTGAGCGCCGTTGGTGGTGTTATCCAGCTTATTCAGCTCTGTTAATGCTTCTGCTTTCATGAGCAGGATATCTGCATAACGGAGGCGGTAGGTGTTGCTTTTACCATCGGCATCATTGTATTTGTAGATCACGGGAACAGGTTGTTTCCAGTAATCATCTGTCCAGGAAACATTTACAAATTTTATGCTGGCTGCTTTCCGCACTGCATCGCCTTCTGCATCAAAGGCAGCCACAATAGTGTGGGATGGAATGTTGAACTTTTTCCAGTCGCCCCACATAAACGGTGTATTCATGCCCGCTACCCAGTTCTGGTGTAAGATGCCATCGAACTGTGTTTCCCAGATGGATTCAATATTGTTTTTTCCTGCTACGGTGAACAGGGTACCGAAATCGGGTACCAGGTCATAACCACCTGCTGTTACCGCGTCGCAATAGGTAACTACTTTATTCCAGTCGGGGTTGGGTTTCTGGGCATATACTTTTGCAAGAAGGGCATTTACCGCGCCCTTTGCAATAATTCCTTTGTTACCGGCAGGCGGATTATCACGTACGCGGGTGAGGGCATATTCCAGGTCTTTGATGATAAAATCATACACTTCTTCCGCCGGTTTCTTAGACACATACATACTCTGCAGGTCGGATGGAATAGCAGTGATGATGGGCACTTCCTTCCAGCTCCTGATCAGGTTAAAGTAATGCCAGGCACGCAGGAAAGAGGCTTCTCCCATAATCTCCTCGCGGCGCTCGGGTGTTAATCCTTTATCATCGGTAGTTGGTGTGATGCTCAGGATAAGGTTACAGTTCTTTATATCGGTAAACAGGTATCTCCAGTCCCGCTTCACATTACCATTGATGGAATTAACGGTGAATTTATCAATAGAAAAGTTGGCGGCGTTATCGCCACCGGCGTAGGCATTATCTGCCGTTACATCTCCATTGGTCAGGAAGTCGGAGGTATAATATTCATCATACAGGTTATCATAAGCGCCCAGCAGCAAAGATTCTGCGGTAGCTGTTTCCGACTGGGAAACCGGCTTTTTGTCCAGCAGGTCCTTCGTACAGGACGACAGCAAAAACACACTGAATAAACCGGTTGCTATATAAGAAGTGAATTGTTTCATACTTGGAATAATTAATTGTTAAGACTAAAACTCAGCATTCAAACCAAAAATAAAAGCACGGGCCTGTGGGTAGGTTCCGTAGTCAATGCCCATAGCCGGACCATTGGCGGGATCTTTACTTACTTCCGGATCCAGTCCTTTGTATTTGGTAAATGTCAGCAGGTTTTGTCCTGTTACATATACATTCAGCCGGCCTACACCGATATGTTTCAGCATCTCATTTGAAAATCCGTAGCTCAGCGTAGCTGATTTCAGACGCAGGTAAGAGCCATTTTCCACGAAGCGGGAAGATGAAGCACTGTTAATGGTATTTCCCTTTTCCGCCTTGGGAATATCTGTTACATCACCTGCCTGTTTCCAGCGGTGCAATACAGCTGTGCTCTGGTTTTTGGAATCATACAATCCTTCCAGTTCCATGCGGGTTGCATTGAAGATGTCGTTGCCCTGTATGCCCTGGAAAAATACGTTCAGGCTAAATCCTTTGTAGCTGATGTTATTGGTGAGGCCATAGATGAAGTCGGGCTGTGCATTGCCGATCCAGGTACGGTCGCCATCCGACAATTTTTTATCCCCATCAAGATCAGCATAGATCATGTTACCGGTAGCGGGATCCACGCCCTCTGATACGTAGCCATAAAATGCGCCGAGGGGATGACCCGGTTCTACGCGGATAGCGTTACCTCTTTCATATACATCTCCATAACCTAAACTTGGTGTAGGTCCGAGGTTCAGCACCTTATTGCGGTTCATGGAAATATTACCGTTGGCGTTCCATTTCACTTCCTTATCAATGATCACTGCATTTACACCCAGTTCGAGACCTTTATTTTCTATGCTGCCCACGTTGTAACGCTGGGTACCAAAGCCGGAGCTGGCCGGTGTCTGAATATCCACCAGCAGGTCGTTGGTTTTTTTGATATAGGCATCGGCGGTAATGTTGATGCGGTTATTGAAGATGCTCAGGTCCACACCCACGTTGCTTTGCGTGGTTTTTTCCCAGGTAAGATCGTTCTTTGGCAGGTTGGTGAAGTTCAAACCACCGGTACCATTGCTGGTGAACAGCCTGCGCCAGTCGTAATCACCGATACCGTCGTTACCGGTTTTACCCCAGCCTGCGCGGATCTTCAGGTCATTTACAAATCCTCCCTTATTAAAAAATTCTTCATTGGAAATGCGCCATGCTGCGGATACAGACGGGAACCAGCCGTAACGTGCATCCGGTGCAAACCTGGATGAACCATCATAACGCATGGTAGCCGTGAGCAGGTATTTATCGGCGTAGCCATAATTCAAACGGCCCAGGTAAGAACGTTTGCCCCACTGGCTTTTGGTTACTTCCTGTTTTTCGCGGATGGTAGAACCTGTGAGTGTAGGAATCTTATCGCTGGTATATCCTTTGGCAATATCATCTGTGAAATTGTAGTCTGATTCCTGCATGGTATGGCCTACCATGGCGCCTACATTGTGTTTGCCAAACTGTTTGTTATAGGTCACGGTGTTTTCCCATAACCATACAAAACGTTCTATCGACTGCGACTTACCATAACCGATCTTATCTTTTGCACCATAGTCGGTGGAATACGGATCCAGGAAGTAATCGTAGCGGTAACCTTCTGATTCAGCGCCCAGGTTGGAGCGGAAATGCAGTTCGGGCAATATCGTGAAATCAGCGCTTACATTACCCAGGAAGCGGTTGTTAATAGCTTTCTGCTGCGGTGCAAAAGCATAGGCAATAGGGTTCTGCCAGCTCCTGTTATTGGGGTTGGAAGTGTAAGTGCCATCCGGGTTAAAAATACCGATGGTTGGCGGCGATGTTAAAGCCGACAGGATGGTACCGCCTCTTGCTACACCGTTATTATCCGGTACATCTACATAAACGGACCTGTTGAACGACAGGTTGGAAGCCAGCGTGAGCCAGTCTTTCACCTTATTATCAATGTTGGCCCTTACAGAATAACGGTCGTAATCTGCCGGAGCTACCACGCCTTTCTGTTTCTGGTAACCACCCGCTACATAATAATGTCCTTTATCGCTGCCACCGGAAGCGCCTACCTGGATATTTTGTTCACGGCCGGTTTTAAATGTTTCCTTCTGCCAGTCGGTGTTCAGGTTGCCGGGATCAGTAATGCCCAGTTCTGTCAGCAGGTCTTTGTATTGGGCGGTGTTCAGCACATCCACTTTCTTTGCGAAGTTGGACATACCGGTATATGCGTTCACAAATACCTTCGATTGATTGGTACCTTTCTTTGTGGTTACGAGCACCACCCCGTTTGCGCCGCTGGCGCCATAAATGGCTGCGGAAGACGCATCTTTCAGCACGGAGAAACTTTCGATATCATTTGGATTCAGGAAATCGATGTTAGGCACAATCACGCCGTCTACTACAAACAGCGGGTTGTTGCTGGCATTCAGCGAGGTATTACCACGGATACTTACATTGAGGCCCGCGCCGGGTTTACCCGATGGCGCGGTAACAGTAACACCGGCGGCCTGGCCCTGTAAGCCTGCTGCGGCGCTTACAATGGGACGGCTTTCAAAAGCGTCTGCCTTTACTACCGATACTGCGCCGGTAATGTCTTTCTTCCGCTGGGTACCATAGCCCACTACCACTACTTCATTGAGCTTACTGTTTTCTGCCAGCAGCTTAATGGCAAGGTTGGTTTGCTCACCCACCGTTACTTCCTGCGGCTGGTAGCCAATAAAGGAGATCACCAGTACCGCCTGTTTATCCGGAACGGAAACGGTGAATTTACCATCTACCGAAGTAGTGGTACCGGTATTGCTGCCTTTCACTCGCACCGTGGCGCCGGGTACCGGCATTCCATCATCGCCGCTCACCACACCGGTTACCACAATATTCTGACGGCCATCTTCAGGCGTAGCGTACAGCAGGATCTGCTGGCTATCTATCACCCTGAAATCGATGCCCATAGGTTTTAAAATATCATCAAAAAATTCCTTCAGCTGTCTGGACTTCAGCGCTACGGATACCTTCCGGTTCACATCCACCATATCACTGCTATAGGTGAAGCTCACGCCTGTTTGGTTGCGGATCTGGTTCAGCAGCTTCCGCACGGAAGTTTGCTCTGCCGAAATGGAGATCGGTTTTTCCAGCACAGACTGCGAGTTTACCTTATTGGCGTACAGCGACAGTGAAAAAACGGAAGCAAGAATAAGTTGAACAGCAGTTAATCTCATAACGTAGTAGATTACGGCAGCGAATCGCTTTTTTTTCATAACTTGTGTGGCTTTGTTTCGTTAATTGAAAGTTTGCGGATATAGAGCATTTTAACCGCGGCAAACGGTTAATTTTACTAAACTGGTAATGCCCCACATTACCAGTTTTTTTCTTTAAAACTTTTATACAGCGTTTGTTAATTACATCCTTTTCCTTTTATATAAATGGTTGTTCCTTTTATTTCATATGATGCCTGGATAGATTGGCAAATAATATCCAGTTTCTCGTATAGATCCTGTTTGGTGATATCTCCCGTAAAATGACAATGACTGAAACGCGTATTATCGGTTTCAATGTTAATAGCATAAGTTTCTTCCAGCGCTTTTAAAACGTCCTGCAGGGAAGCGTCTTCATAAGCAAATTCCCGTTGCTTTTCCGGCGCGGTTACCGGTTTCGGATCATCTACCAGCGAAGTGGTAAACTGGCTGTTTTCTGTTTTATAGGTAACCTTCTGGTTGGGAGTGATAATAATGCTGTTGGAAGATGCGGTAAACAAGGTGTCCCTCTTTTTCTTCCGTTCATAAACAGATACCTTACCGGTTATTACAGCTACTTCTACTTTGTGACTGGCTTTATCGTGGCTTACATAAAAGCTGGTGCCCAATACTTCCGCCAGCACGCCTTCACTGGTATGTACAATAAAGTGTTTACCGGCGTCATGCGCTATCTCGAAAAATGCGTTCCCGCTCAGGTACACATCCCTTGTATGCCCTCCGAATGTTTCCGGATAGTATATAATGCTGCCAGGTTCCAGTTTTACTTCCGATCCGTCGCTCAACGCCACTTCCCGGTTGGATTCCGTTTCATTGAAAACGGATACATATCCGCCGGGAATGGGTTCCTGCGTAAACAGGTCTTTTGGCGTAGCTGCCGGCCGGTGCGATAACCAGTACCAGGCGCCTGCCGCCACCAAAACCAAACAACCTGCCGCCGCCAGTCTTGCTATCCGCCGGGGCCGCATCCGCACCACCGGTGTTTCCGGTTCCGCGTTATTTACGGTGGCCGTTACATTAGACCAGATACGGCTTTCAATACGCTGTTTTTCTTCCGCAGATATCTCTATTTCACTTTCATCAATAAAAGAGCGGTACCAGGCCAATACCAGTTTCTCTTCCTGCGGAGTGTATTTTCCCGAAAGATATTTTTCAAGCAGGTCGTCAAATTCATATTGGCTCATGGCATCAGTTTGTCTGATATGATTGACGCACTACTGAATTAAATCCCTAAAAAGAAGTAAAAGAATTTTACAGGAAGGACGACATATAGCCCCGGAGCCGCTGCCGCAGCAGTTTTATGGCTTTTGTGATATGGTATTCCACGGCTTTTTCGGTGAGGTCGAGGTTGCCCGCAATTTCGCGGACCGATTTATTTTCAAAACGGCTGAGCCGGAAAACCGCCTGTGTTTTCTCAGGCAGCTCCTGCAAGGTTTTTTCGATGTCTTTCAGCAAAAGTCCCCTGTTCACCTCTTCTTCGGTGGTATTCACCAGCGGATCGGCGTCTAATGTTTCCATGTATTTTTCCGCCGTTATTTTTCTACGCTGGGAATCATGCAGGATATTCCGCAGCGAAACCGCCAGGTAAGCGCCTATATTGTGGATCACCACTTTGCGCCGGTTGGTCCACAACCGTTCAAAGATGGTTTGTATCAGCTCTTCCGCCTCCTGCCGGGAAGTAGTGCGCTTCACCGCAGCACTGTACAGTTTGAACCAGAATCGTTTATAGATTTCTTCAAACGCACGCATATCTTCACTCACCTGGAAAGCTGTCACCAAATCCTCCTCATCATACAGGGAATAATTGCTGCTGTCTTCTTTCATATTGCTCTACCAAACCTAACCGGCAAAATAAGCGCTTTTCTCCCGGATGCCCAAAATACCTTTCCGTTTATCAGCGCTTTTCCGCCACTGCGCGACATCTACGTATTTCTGAATTTACGCACTTATCCGCTTGATAACGAATGAATTTAGGCGGAGCTTTGCTAAAGCAGCAGGTGCTGTTGTAACAGTACAAACAGTCCCCAAAAAGTTCCGATGATAAACACCCCAAAAGCACCTGCGCTTATTTCAGATAACCCCAAAATAAAATGTCATGAGCTACCAGTTCAAAGGCAATTTAAAAGGACTTCTGTGCGATAAATACTGCATAGAAGCCATTGCCAACGTTAAGATCAGGCTTTACCGCGCGGCCGTTTCCCGGGAAGTGGTGCTGCAGGCTACCGCCGCAGAAAAAGAAACCTTCCATGAAGTATCCGCGGAAGCCGCCAAAAAGAAAGCCGGCAACCTGCTGGCGGAAACCCTCACCGATGCGGAAGGTAACTTCGCCTTCACCCTCGGAAGGGAAAGCAAATATGAAGGCGAAGCCTTTGATATCGATTTCGAATGCGGCAATGTGCCACGGCCCAAACCCTATCCCGGCCCGCTGCCCACCCTGCAGTTTCACATTACCACACTGCAACCCCGGTGGCGCGCACAGGAAAATGACTTCCTGGCTTCCTGGGAATATACGATCCCCAACCGCTGGTGGTGCCTTATCCGGGCCAGATACGACGCCTGGGTTATTTGCGGCCGCGTGATCAACTGCAAAACCCAGAAGCCCCTGGAAGGCTTGCGGGTAGCAGCCTTTGATGTAGACTGGCTACAGGACGATCCGCTGGGCAGCCAGCTCACCGATGCCAGCGGCCATTTCCGGATCGATTATACTATGGCCGACTTCAGCCAAACCCTGCTTTCCCCCTGGCTCAATGTAGAATGGCCCGCCGGCCCGGATCTTTATTTCAGCATCACGGAACCGGTATCCGGCGCCGTATTGCTGAAGGAGGACCGCAGTACCGGTCACCGCGCGGACCGTACCAACCGGGGTCCCTGCTTCTGTATTGAACTTTGTGTACCGGACGACATTATCCCAAACAATGAAGTACCTGCCCTTTTTGAAAGAGTAGGCGCCTACGACATAGGTCCTACCGGCGCCCAGTTTGATGCACAGGGATACACCACCGATATCCCCCGCCTCTCCTTCTACGGGGCACTGGACCTCAACGGTACGCTGCCCAGCGGCACCAACTCCAATGAAATGGAATACCGCTTCCGTATTATCAACGCCGATACCAGTTATGAGCTTAGCGCCACACAGGTGCTCAGTGCATTGCTGCCTTTCAAAATAGGTGAACTGCTGAAACAAACCGGTCCCACCACCTGGACACATGAATCCGTGATTGTTACCCCGGCCCTTAACAGCGCCGGCGAAGTATGGATCCCCGTGCCCCGCGGCAATAACCTCACCACCGGTATCTTTACCCCTACCAATGGTGTGCTGGCCATCCTCAATACTTCGCAACTGGCGCTCAATGCTGCCGGCACCGCCTTCGCCAGGGATAACTTTGATCTTACCGCCCCTTCCGTTCTCGTAGCCGGTAACGCAGTACCAGCCGCACAAAGAGCCGATATCCATACTTTCAGGATCATTTTCGAAGCCAGGAAAGTAGGCACCACTACGCTCACCGCCATCAATACACTGGAGAAAATAGTAGTATCCAATGTAAATTATAAACAAAGAAGACACCCGGGCTGGGGCTATACCGGCGATGAAAATATTGTTGCGGCAGCCATGCTCGAAATCGGTGAAACTACCGGCAGCGGCCACGGTTGCGGCGGTATAACCACCACCGTTACCGCACAGTACACTATTGCACACCCGCACATCGAAGCATTTACCATCCGCTTTGAAGGCAACCCGGTACTCCCGGCGGCTTTCAACGGCGGGCCACCACCGGCTGCAGCAGAATACCACAACAACAGCCTGGTGTTCTCCACCACCGGCATGGAACCATGCGCGTATATCCTTTGGCTGGACCTGCAGCTCGGTCTTACCAACGGTTACCAGAAAATACCGCTGGTACATGATCATATTGCTTTCTGTAAAACAGCATAGCATAAAAAAAGCAGCGAAGATTTCTCTTCGCTGCTTTTTATCTTATTAAATTATTTTACAGAAAACCTTTCAGGATCGCTTTAAGAGATAGAGGAACAGGAGCAGGGTAAAGTTGCGGAACTGCTCACGTAAACGTTCGTGGGCCCGGTAGATCAGTATGTTGGTAACCCCTGTGTTCATGTGCATGATCTCTGCAATTTCCTCGTAAGAAAGATCCTCATAATACTTCAAAAATACAGCCTCCCGCTGCCGGTTAGTTAAAGTGCTGTGTAATACATCTGCCTGCGCGCTGAGTTCTGCCATCCGCTCTTTCTTCACCATCGGGTGTTCATAGGTAAGTTCAAACTGGAAGGGAATATGCTCCCCGCTCAGTTCTTCTTCATGCCGGGATGGATTGTACTCCAGCTTACGGAGCAGGATACGCCGGAAGGAAAGATACAGGTATTGCTTCACCACCGCCGGACGTGCAATACGCTCCCTGTTTTGCCATAGCTTCAGGAAAAGATCCTGCATGCTTTCTTCTATGCATACATTATCGGGTGTAAATTTAAATCCGTAATTCGTGAGCGGGGAATAATACTGTTCATATAATCCTTCCAGGGCTTTTACATCTCCTTCCTTATAGGAGTACCATAATTCATTATCATGCATGATGTTGGAATGATGGGATTAGTTCCAAAGA
>NZ_DATMTE010000634.1:0-1857 GCF_035564935.1 Chitinophaga sp.
ATCCTGAGTCAGACAAAATTCGCTCCCCGCTCATCCTTTTCGGGCTTTAACTTTCTAAATTTTTTTATTATTATGTGCTTTTTCCACGTAATGTAAAACAGAGAACATATGTCAGAACAATCACGCAGAAAGTTTATCAAGCACATCGGCAGCACCGCCGCACTGCTCGGAATAGGCCAATTGGCCGCCATCGCTAAGGAACAGGAACATGTAGAGATATTACAGCCCGAAAAGAGGGTAGCCCCCAGCGATAAGATCCGCATTGCCTGTGTAGGAATGGGGATCATGGGATTCGGGGATGTGGAAACCGCTATCAAAGTGCCGGGTGTGGAATTTGTAGGCGCAGCCGATCTGTACACCGGTCACCTCGCTAAAGTGAAAGAAGTGTTTGGCCCGCAGGTATACACCACCCGCGATTATCGTGAATTGCTGAAAAGGAAGGATATTGACGCCATTATAGTAGCCACCCCCGATCACTGGCACGATACCATTGCTATTGCCGCCATGGAGGCGGGTAAAGCGGTGTATTGTGAAAAGCCGATGGTGCAGCAGATAGAAGAAGGCCATAAGGTAATTGCCGCACAACAACGTACCAAAGCCGTTTTCCAGGTAGGCAGCCAGCGCGTTAGCAGCATAGCGCTGGCAGAAGCCCGTAAGCGTTACCAGGCTGGTGAACTGGGACAGCTGAATGTAGTGGAAGCCAGGATGGACCGCCACAGCGCACTCGGCGCCTGGCAGTATTCTATTCCCCCTGATGCGTCGCCCGCTACTGTAGACTTTGACACCTTCCTGAAAGATACGGCCAGGCTGCCGTTTGATCCGGTACGTTTCTTCCGCTGGCGTAACTACCGCGCCTATGGTACCGGCATCCCCGGCGATTTGTTTGTACACCTGATCTCCGGTCTGCATTTTATTACCGGGTCACTTGGACCTACCTCCATTTATGCCAGCGGGAACCTGGTACAATGGAAAGATGGCCGTGATGTGCCGGATGTGGTAGTCGCTATTTTTGATTACCCGGAAACAAAAGAACACCCCGCCTTCCAGATGACGCTCCGTGTAAACTTTGCTGACGGCAGCGGCGGCGGCGAATACACCCGCTTTATTGGAACCGAAGGCGTACTGGAACTTGGCTGGAACGATTTCAAAATTAAAAAACATAAACTGCCTGAAGCACCGGGCTACGGTGGCTGGGATACGTATAACACATTTACGAAACAACAACAGGCAGCGTTCGTGAAGGAGTATAACGCCAAATACCCGGAAGATAAGCGGAAGACGGTAGAAACATCCACTGCTTTTGCCGCTCCCAAAGGGTACGACGACCGCCTGGACCACTTTACCAACTTCTTTGAATCTATGCGCTCCGGTAAACCCGTAGTGGAAGATGCGGTGTTTGGCCTCCGCGCCGCCGGACCTGCCCTGGTAACAAACGAAAGCTACTTTAGCAAAAAACTGATTAACTGGGATCCGGTGAATATGAAAATAGTGTAGGGAGAAATCGTAATTTGTATTGCTTTTGAGTTATCACCTTACTATTTAAATCTATCTCCTATGTTTAAAAACTTCCAGGGTAATTGTTGGTTGCTTTTGGGAATGGTGCTTTTGTCTTGTAATGAAAAGAAAAATACTATGAATGACCAGGTTGATGTTAAGCCTCCTGTAGCAGAAAAGATAGCTAAAGAACTAAGTATTCACGGCGACAAGCGGATTGATAATTATTACTGGATGAATAACCGGGAAGATCCGAAAGTGCTGGCCTGGCTGAATGCTGAAAACGCGTACCTCGACACGATCCTTTCTCCCGAAAAAAAACTCCGTGAAAAACTTTTCACCGAGATGAAATCCCGGATCAAG
>NZ_DATMTE010000635.1:0-3437 GCF_035564935.1 Chitinophaga sp.
AAAAAGGTTTCAAAGTCGGTTTTATTATCGAGGAGTTGTTGGAATTGTTGTTGATCATATCCTGTCAGCCAAAAAATAATTTCATTTACTTCATCCCTTGTGCGGCCTTTTTTCTCCGCTTTCTGGATGTAAAGCGGATAAACACTTGCAACGGACATTTTAAATACCCTTGTATTATTCATTTTTCAATTGTTAGTATATCAACAATATTTCCTGCGGCAGGTTGATAGCAATAACGAATTTACTAAAATATGGAAGATGAAGCTGTTACCTGCCCCCGGGATATTTTAAGATTATTGTTCGCTGTTTAATTTAGGAAGCGCCAGCCACCAGGTAGCCAGTTTATCTTTCAGCTCCCGGGTTATCTTAGGGAAATCATTTGCCAGATCGCTTGTTTCGTTAGGATCTTTATTGATGTTATACAGCTGGGCATTGCTGCCGTCGTGGTTCATCAGTAATTTCCACTGTCCAGACCTTACAGCAAGATTGGGGCTTTTATCACGGCCTTTGGGATAAGCGAAGGCGATATTATTACGGCCATACTCCCAGTACATATCCATGTTCCTGGCAGATGGTTTGCCCAGTAATGTTTTGCTGCGGTCCCTGCCATCTCGGTTATAACCCGGTGGCAATTCAGCGCCTGCTATTTCAGCTAAAGAAGGCAGGAGGTCCAGCGAGCTTATGGCGGATGTTTCATCTGTTGTGCCGGGTTTGATATGACCGGGCCAGCTGATGATAAACGGCATGCGGATACCTCCTTCGAACAGGGACAATTTGGATCCTCTCAGGCCGCCCGCGCGGCTTCCCCTGAAGCTCGGCAGCGGACCATTATCGCTGGTGAAAATCACGATGGTATTCCTTTCCAGCCCCATGCGTTTTAATCCATCCAATAGCCGGCCTATTTGCAGATCATATTCTTTCAGCACCAGTTTGAAAGCGGCCTCTTCTTCGGGGTTCATGGGAAACCTGCCTGTGTACTCCGTTTCTGTTCTTGGTACCCAGGGCGTATGTACATCATCGGGCCATAAATTAATGAAGCAGGGCTGTCCTTTATGTTTTTGCAGGAATGCCAGCGTTTTATCTACAAAGTACCTGGTGCGGTCCCACCGTTTTATGCTGTCTTTTTCCGACCAGATCCAATTGGCGGCAGTGATCAATGGGTCCGGATCGGGGCTTTCATAGGTGCTTACATGCTCATCAAACCCATAGCTGTCGAAGCCGGGGGCATTGGTCACGTCCCGGCCGCCGCCCATATGCCATTTCCCGAAATGGCCGGTGGCATAGCCTGCGCTTTTAAGAAATTTAGCTATTGTTGGGGCAGACGGGTCGAGGAAATCCGCCTGCTGTGCATTTCGATTGTGTTTGCGGTTATCCAGGTAAGTGCTGAAATTCCATCTTGCAGGGTAATTGCCGGTTATAAAGCCAGCTCTCGACGGCGAACAGATGGCGGCTGCGCTGTAAAAGTGTGTGAACTTCCGGCCGTTTGCAGCCAGCCTGTCGATATTGGGTGTGGGAACAAATTTTCCTCCGAAACAACCTACATCGCCATAACCCATGTCGTCGGTAAGGATATAGATAATATTCGGCCTGTTATCAGGAGCCTGGGCGGTTGCTTGCTCCTTCCAAATGGTAATGGCTGCAATGGCAATGGCCAGTAAGATGCTTCGTTTGTTGATCATATGTTTGTTTTTAGTACCTGGTAATAATAGAAGCATTTATTACCATGATTTTCAGAGATAGTATAGCGTTCTTATGTTAGCCTAATATACAGTTTCCGGTGTGAATTATAGCGATTACCACCAGGTATGCGCATATTATGATATACAACCCTGGGAGAGGGTTTAGCCTAACGCCTGTATTTTCCGGGAAATGACCTTTTGATCGCTACCGGATTTTGCCATGTGTAATGCCTTTTCAAAGTGTTCGCGGGCTGTTTTATTATTCACGCCGGTATATAATTCCCCGAGCAATGAATGATAGAGATGATGGCTGCCGAGGTTCAGTTGTTCCGCCGCGGCAATGGCTTCCGCTTTTCCATAGGCTTTGGAAAGGGCGAAGGTACGGTTCAGAGCAGCCATGGGAGAATATTCAAGTTGTAGCAGGTGATTATACAGGTCGAGGATCTGGTTCCATTTTTCCGGTGTATCTTCTTTCACAGTATGCCAGTAGGCAATCCCTGCTTCCAGGTGGTACCTCGACAAGGTGTTGCCCTGCGATGCTATATTCAGGTAGTATTCGCCCTGCAGGATCAGTTTGCGATTCCACAGGCTGGTGTCCTGGTCGTCGTACAACACTATTTCGCCGCTGGCATCTGTTCTGGCTTCAAAACGGGAAGCCTGGAAACACATTAACGAAAACAGTGCATTTACCGGTGGGAGGTTGGTGCCTGGATTGTCCATCAGCAGGAGGTTGAGCCGCATTGCTTCCTGGCAAAGGTCCTGGCGCAACACGGTATTCTGGCTAGCTGAGTAATATCCTTCATTAAATAATAAGTACAATGTACGCAGCACTATTTCCAGGCGGTTGCTGATCTCTGCTTTACCGGGAAAGGCAATAACGATGTTTTCCTCCCGTAATTTTTCCTTGGCCCTGAACAGGCGTTTATTGATGGTTTCCTTGTTTGTTAAAAATGCATCAGCAATTTCTTCTATACCAAATCCACAAAGTATGCGTAATGCCAGGCCTATTTGGGATTCCGCTACAATGGCCGGATGGCATACGGCAAACATCATCTGTAGCTGGCTGTCGCGGATGTTTTCATCAGAAAGGTCAAGGTCAGAATCTGTGATCTCCTTTTCGGGGTTATTCAGCAACCGCGCATTCTTCTGCTGAACGGCTTCATGCTTCAGGTGGTTCTTCGCTTTATTTTTGGCTACTGTATACAGCCATGCTACCGGGTTTTCCGGTAGTCCTTTCAATCCCCAGGTTTCGGTGGCGGTGAGAAAGGTATCGCTGGCTATATCTTCTGCGACAGACATATGCGCAAAGCCAAAGTGTTTGCATAACACCGCGATAATTTTCTGGTATTCCGTCCGGAATAAATGTGGTATCAGTTCATTTTCTTCCATATAGACAATAAATAAAGCCTTTGTAATAGCATAAAGATACTATTACAAAGGCTTTTATTATTATGACAGTGGGCTGATCTCCCGCACTTCTACTGTGCCGCCCTGCATAAAAATCGGGCATCCTTTGGCTATTTCGGAGGCCTCAGCAAGAGATGCTGCTTTTATCACTGTGTAACCTCCGATGCTTTCCTTGATCTCTGTATAGGGACCATCTGTAACGAGATCAGTGTTTCGTACCACTGTACCTGAGCGTTCCAGCCGGTTACCCCGGTCTACCAGCTTTTGCTGTGCGGCAATGCCGCCTATCCAGTTCATCCAGCGTTTGGTCATTGCCTGCATTTCTTCAGGTGAACTCTCAGGCATGTTAAT
>NZ_DATMTE010000636.1:0-3090 GCF_035564935.1 Chitinophaga sp.
GTTTTGACTGTGGATTAGAGGTTCCAATTCCAACATTGCCATTACGCATTAATCTCAGCTGTGCTGTATTGACTGTTCCCCCGGCAACCCCTAATTCTGTCCAGTCCTGATTTAATATATTGTCCCAGCCGGTTGTTAGTATGTTCTCCGAAATATATGCGCCATTGTTTTCCTTTATAAGTACACCGTGATTTCCTTTTATGTATATGCCTCCGGTTGTTTTCAACCCGCCATTCACCTGTAATGCTGTTGTACCATCATCAATGGCATTGTTGATTAAAAAACGGTTACAGTTGCAATTTACCTGTCCTTTAGCCGGGTAACCAGCCAATAGGGTTGTGTATAACAAGGGAATCACTTTCAGGAATAGTTTTTTCATAATGAAGGGATTTTAGGCACAAAATGGCAATTAATATTTAACTAAGGTATATACTGATACATGCATACACTGCAACGGAAGCCATTCCCTCGTTTAACAGAACGGCTTCCCATTACAATCATCCATTAAGGCAATGCAAGCCAATAAATACCAATATCGCTGGCAGTTGTTTGCCTGAAGGTAATGTTAGTACCATCAACAGCGGATACATACAAGCCCGCATTGGACATACTGCCTGTTGCCGGGCTGAAAGTGACCGCAGAGGGGATTACTCCCAGGCCATGAGCCACAACATGTTCCTGTGCCGCAGTGCCACCGGTAACCGTTAATTTCCCGCCTTGGGGAAGTGGAGCGGTTTCATAGGCCTTGCCGGCCACCCAACCGGCAGAGGTGTAGGTCCACCCTTTGATGTATTGCCTGTAAGGAGCGGTACCGGTTATAGTGGGATTGGTGTTAATAATCTGATCCCCTGCCACAAAAGTACCGGTTGTTGGCGGAGCAGATTTGTACATTGTTTTTCTCGTATCTTCATAGTTGTCGGATGCGAATTTTATAGTAGAAGTAGCCCCCTGTATTTTATTGTCTGAAAACAGCGGATTAGTACTGGTGCATAATATACCATTGGTAATGGTTACGCCTACTCCTTCTATTTCATTGTTTATATACCTGATATTATCACAACCGGCATTGGATACCATCGCTGAAGTGCCGGAGCCATATAGTTTCAGGCTATTAGATATTATAGTACAATTCCTGGCGTAGGAGAGGTTCAATATGCTCCCCGTTGATTTTATAGTGTTGCCGCCAAATATCAAGCCTTTTATGTAGTTCTCCGGTTTGCCATTAACGGTGTCCGCCGGGTTTCCCTGTATAGTTATTGTAGGGTTTACGGCAGAAGCCATCCTGTACACAGTGTTGTTCACTATACTGATTCCTTCTCCTGTAGTGGCGTTATTGGTTTCTTTTAATGCGGTAAAGTAACTTAAAGAGTCTTCAGCTAACCCATAGAAAGTAGCGAATAATGCACTATTAGTGGAATCCTTAATAGTATTTCCGGATAAAGTCAGATAGGAGGAATCCTGGATTTTTATGCCATATCTTTTACTGTCACCTATTGAATTGCCGGTTATGGCAGTATTGAAACACAGTGATAGATAGATACCATCCCTGTTACAATTCCTGATAACGTTATCAGATATTGTACATCCGCAGGAGCCCCCGGCAGCGATGGCTCCCTGTGCTAAAGTTTCAGTGCCAGCATTGATCAGTACATTGTTAATTGTATTGTTGGTAACTACTGTTTGATGGGCTTTCTGAAGATAGATACCCATTCCTTTTGTTCTGTTCTTTGGTTCGGGATCCGGGCTGAGAGCATAACCTACATCACTGATCGTATTGCCATCAATTATATTTCTGTAAACTAATGGAACTGAACCATCACCATAGCTACTTTCATATAGTAATATGCCATACGCTACACAGTTTTTTATGCTGTTATTGGTGATCCTGTTTTCATATCCATGCCCTATAAGGGCTATACCAAAATCAGATCCTTGTTCATTGTCTATATAATTGTTGTCAATAATGTTATAGGTATGAAAGTATCCTTCACCACTATAACCCAGGCGGATAGCCGCCCCGTCATTATCCTGATCGCCAGGCACCCTGTTTACACAATTGATGATAATATTATTTTGTATGAGATTGCCGGAACAACCGGTTACACCCTGGAAAACAAGATAGATTGCTCCGCCGCTGATATTTGTGAAAGTAGAGTTAATAATCCGGCAGTTTTGAACTGCGGTCATTACAATGCATGCCTGGTAATCTACGGTTTTTTTCTCCCCGCTTCCAACAAAATTAACGCCATCTATTACTACGCCGGATGCGTTGATGTTTATAGTATTTATGTTTGTGCCAAGTGTCTTAATGACACTTTGCTGATGAGCGGTTATTTTATAGTTCTCTTTCGTTATAGTAATGACCTTATTAATATAGTATGTTCCCTCGGGTATATACAAGTCAAAGGGAAGTTTTACCGCTGCAGTAATTGCGTTGGTATCCCGGGTGGCATTGGCTGCATCATCCGTACCTTTTGCCCCAAACCATTTAATATTCAGCGGCCCGGACCAGTTTAGTCTGAAATACTCTGTTCCTTTTCTTCTATATACGGCAGGATCGGTTTTTTCCGTTGTCATTGGCGTGTCGTCGAACCAGGTAGTTACTTTGGTAAACGTTTCCAGCTCACCGGTATATTCGTTAAATAAGCCGAGTAAGATATCACCCACTCTTTCTGTTACGTTAGTGTTACCTGGATTGGTATCATCAAAATAGGCAAATGACGACAACCCCGGTTGCCTGGTATTTAATGCATCAGCCACACCACGTACATGTGCAGGCGTAATGGATTTACTCGTGTTGTCAGGTAGGCTCGCCTGTATTAAAGCAGTAATTTCGGTAGTGTTCATGTTTCTTTTTTTAAATTTGAAATCCTTCGTTGAAACCATCGCTGAATGACCCATCAGCTGTGATGCCGCTTGCATTGTCATCATCAGACATAGCAGGAGAATGATCCGGTAATTTTATTACAGGAGATGTAATAGGGTTTTCTGTTGACATGGCAGATAATTTGAGGTTATATGAGAAGCTTCCCACTATAAAAATAGAAATGCCTCACGCAGTGAATTTGCGCAGGCATTTTTTTAATGTTG
>NZ_DATMTE010000637.1:0-3620 GCF_035564935.1 Chitinophaga sp.
CCTTTGGAAATTTCCAGATCCCTGGCTATCTCCTCCATGGTAGTTTTAATTAACCCAAACCGCTTGAAGCGTTTTAATGCCGCCTCCAGAATCATCGTTCGTTTCAGGTCCTGTTCTGCCATAGTGTAGGTGCAAACAAAACTGACTGTTTGACTATTTCGTTTTGCGGGTCAAATGTACGACCAAAACTAAAACCACCAAATTTTTTGTTAAGAAATTGTTACGTATCCTCCGCGCAACCCGTTAAAAAGAGAGCAAAGGCATGGAAATAGTTACACGTTCACAAAAACGTTGGCAAATTGTTAACTGAATCAAAAACATCTACCCGGAAAAATTGAAAATGTATAATTACCGCTAATGGATACACGAAACTGTGTCAGGAATGATGCGCCATTTTGTGCAATAAATCGCGCTGCCGTTTTTCACTGATATCCAATGTGGTACCGCTTTTTAGCACTACTTTACCGGAAGGGCCATCCACACGGCTGATGTTGGATATCTGTATCATTTGGTTGTTATTGATCTGGTAAAACTGAAGGGAGGCAAACAAATCAGCGTAGTAACGGAACGACTGTACAGCGGTGATCAGCTTACCTGAGCTTAGCATGAACAGGCAGTTATCCCCTTTAATCTCCAGGTATTCAATGGCAGGAATATTAATTGTATGTGCCTCCCCGTTAGTAGCAGGGATCAACAGCTGCCAGGCTACAGGCTTACTGTTATTGAAATTTTCCAGCAACACCCGGTAGCGGTCTTTACTGCCGCCGGTATTAATCCGTTCTGTCATTAAAGTCACTGCCTGCAGCAGGCTTTCTTTGTCAATAGGCTTTAGTATCAGTTCTACATCACTGAAACGGATCACATGAAGGAATTTTTTTTCAAATGCGGTAACGAACACCGCTTCAAAAGGAATATCTGGCAAGGTGCCGGCCAGTACATCAAAGCCGGTACCATCGGGCATTTCAAGATCAAGAAATACCAACTCCGGGCGATGTGTCCTTATTTTTTCTATGCCATCCGCACAATCGGAGGCCATATCAGCAATGGTAACTTCGGGGCAGTATTTACCAAGCATCAGGGCAATGATATCCCGGCTGTTTCTTTCATCGTCTATTATAATGGCCTTTATCATAAAAAGTAACATTAACGGATATACTAACTTATAACTGGGGGATCAGTATCTTAACTATCGTGCCGCTACCCGATTCATCTTCAGATGATCTGTCAATAATTTCTATATGAATTTCTGTGTTATACATTTTGTTCAGTAACTCAGCGCGGTTCTGGCTTATTTCCATACCGGACGACTGATGATGCTTTGGCAGCATACGCAGCGACTTGGAACGGGCAATACCAATGCCGTTATCAGCTATTACGCACTCCAGCATATCTGAGGCCACCTGGTTAAAATAAATGGAAAGCTTACCTGTTGGCTGTTGGGGGTTCGTCATACCATGCTTCACAGCATTTTCAACATAAGGTTGCAACAGCATTGCGGGAATTTCCAGTTCGGCGGTGGCAATTACGGGGTCTACTACTATTTCATACTCCATCCGGTTTTCAAACCGCATCTTTTCCAGTCCAAGATAAGTATTCAGATAGGTAATTTCATCAGCCAGGGATATAAAATTACGCCGGGAAAAATCCAGCGTTTTACGGATCAGGTAAGAAAAGTCGGAAAGATATTTCTGCGCATACTCATAATCACGCTGCATTACAAACAGTTGAATCGAATTCAGGCAGTTGAAAATGAAATGAGGGTTGATTTGTGCACGGATAGCCTTCAGCTCAATTTCTGTTAGCTTTTTATCGTATTCCGTTTCCAGTTGCTTTTTCCGCTGCTCTTCCAGCTCTTGCTTTTTGCGCAGGATCTCAGTGGTTTGTTCTTTTACCAGTTCTTCGAGTTGCTCATTCAGCTTGCGTTGCAGCTCCTTGTTTTTATTCAGCTGTTTGATCAGCAGCTCCTGGGTACGGGTTCTTTCCAGGTGTACCAGCTTATTGCGATAGCTTAATCCGGCAAGGAAAAACATGGCCTGCAGCAGCACGCCGCCTATCAGCAGTATAGTAGGGGCTGCCAGCTCACCCAGGGCACTGAGTAATCCCAGTGGCCGCACATGCATCAGGAAGGAGCCCAGGCATGCCAGGTATAAACATACCGATCCGTATAAGAAGAACCGCACCAGCGGATGATGCCGGGAGCGCCGCGCCAGTGCCACAAATACGGCCAGCAGGGGTACCAGCGTTACAAAATACACATAGCTGTATATAATAGTGGGCATCTGGTACTGGCCTATTCTGATAAAATACAGGCATAAAATAATCAGTCCGCCTACAATCGCCGCCACCCAGGTAAAGGCTCTTTCCATAAAAGGATACCGCTCTGTAAGATTAAGGAAAGCATTGCCAAACAGGAGATACATCAGGTAAAAGCAAAACAGCAAACCCGGAATATCCCAGTAGTATTTCAACATCGGCCAGCGGTGGAAAAAAGACAACTGGTAGGGTTTATCTTCCAGTCGCAGGGCAAAAAAGAAGATCAATCCCAGTATGTAGGCCGCAAAGTAGATATACGACTTGTCGGGCAGCTGGATATAGTTGATAACGGAAATACTGAAAAATACCAGGAGCATACCCAGCAATACCTGGATCACTACTGCCTCTTTGCGGAAGCCGCTCAGTTGTTGGTCCCTGAATGCGCTGTAGGCCTCGGTACTGAAAAGCGCGGGCATCAAGGGACCTTCATTGTAAGATTTATTGATAATGTGCAGGTAAAACGTGCGTACCTCTTCCGCAGGAACCTGTACCGCAAAGGCATAGTGGCCCCATCTTTCTACTCCGCCGTTATCCAGCATCAATCCCGTTTGCATCAGTGGCCGGGGCTTGTCGCCGGGCGATTGTGCGTACCAGTACATATAGTCGTGCCAGCCGGAAAAAAGGTGGCAGGACAACGCTTTGTTGCTTTGGTTTTTTATGGTAAGCCGCAACCAGCAATTATTTACCCGCCCGTTATTTTTAGGATTATTATGAAAGATGCTTTCCTGCCGGGTAAAAGGCATGGCAGCAGCCTGCTCGGGTGTGAGAGGTTGCTGATCAGCAGTCAGTACGTATATAAAAGGCCGGAGATCCAGGTTCGCAGGAGCGAAAGCGGTATCGGCTATCAGTGTGTCTACTGGGGTATGATCAACATTGGCAAAGGATCCTGCAGTGTAACAATACAACAGCAGCATTAGAATAATGCGCTTCACAAAGTGTAATATGAGTTTGGTTATAACAATTTGTCAATAGCTTTTGCCATTGCTTCATCTTTGGCGGTGATGATATCACCGGCATCGTGTGTGCACAGGAATATTTCCACTTTATTATAAATGTTGCTCCAGTTGGGATGGTGGTCCATTTTTTCTGCAATCAGTGCAACTTTGGTCATAAACGCAAATGCATCCCGAAAATCTTTGAATTCAAAAGCCCGGTAAAGCTGTTTATTTCTTTCTTCCCACATAAAAAATCAGGAATTTAAAAGTAAAACATCGGGGTCTGTCATGGAATCTGGTCAAAATATTACCGCTGATGCGTAGTGCCTGTCCTAAAAAATAAGGTTCATCTTATTTTTGATATCTCTGATA
>NZ_DATMTE010000638.1:0-5562 GCF_035564935.1 Chitinophaga sp.
ATGCAGATTCAGAAACTCCCGGCGGGTGTATTGTTTCGCTTGTGGATTCCATACCGGCGGATAATAGTCTATATAAAGACTGAGCTTCCCACTCTTCAGCTTCTTCTGTCTCAGCGCTCCTCTCATATATTCCCGTATTTGGTGGTTAAATAATCTATCACGGTTTGCCGGTGAAAAAGAAGACTACGCCCTACTTTCAGTTTGGGGAAATCTTCATCTTTTATCAACCGAAATAAAGTGCGTTCGCTGATGCTGGTAAGAGTAGATAGTGCCTTAATATCTATCAAGTCACCCAACGGCTTTGAGACTGGGGTATCAACCAACCTGGATTTAGAAAGCAGTTGAGTGTTTGTTTCTGCCTCTACTTTCTGTACACGTTCTTTCTTCTCACGTAATTTATAATTGCGGCGGGCGCAGGTAAGCGAACAGAATTTGGTTACTGTCTTTTGGGCGATGAACACTTCTCCGCAATGCTCACAAATCTTCTTTATCCTTAAATGACTACTCATTTTTTAGAAGTTGAAATTGGAACTATTGGGAGGCTACTGTCTGGGGATGAACTAAACTGTCTATTACTGTCTTATACTGTCAATTACTGCCATTATTTCCCTATTTCCCCATGTACATTTGTACCTCCGTATCTTATTACTAATTTAGAGGTTTAATGTTCAACAACAAAATAAAACGAAGGAAAAATCAGGCATCCTGTCAAGATGCAACACTGATAAGCATTACGTTAGGTAAATAAAGAAAAGTAGATGTAAATAAAAGAAAGGGGTTACTTCCCGATACAAAACTTACTAAAAATATAATCCAGCCTGTCCTCATTTGTCACCTCCCCTGTTATCTCCCCAAGATAATGCAAACAAAGCCGGATATCCAGTGCCAGCAAATCGCCTGGCAGCCCATTGTCCATTCCCTGTTTCACATCCAGTAACGACTTCAATACTTCCTGCAGGGCGGCATGGTGCCGGGCATTAGTGATGATGGTATCTTCTGTATTAACGTCTCCTGCCAATACCTTGCGTACCAATGCGTCTTTCAGTTCCTGGATATGCGCATGATTCTTTGCGGAGATAAAAAGTATTTCGGGGATGGAGGCAAATTTAGTGCGGATAGCTGTTTCACCGGTAACATCTGTTTTATTTCCTACCAGGAGATAATTAACGCTTTGTGCTTCAAAAGCAGCAACCTGGTTACGTATGTCCGCTTCCGTGAGTTCATTCACATCAAACAGGTAAACGACAACGCCGGCTTCACGGATTTTCTCCATGGTTTTCTGCACACCAATACTTTCAATGGTATCGAGGCTTTCGCGGATACCGGCAGTATCTATGAGCCGGAAAAGGATACCGTCTATGTTTAGTATTTCCTCGATGGTGTCGCGGGTAGTACCGGCAATGTCGCTGACAATGGCGCGGTTCTCGTTCAGGAGGGTATTCAGCAGAGTGGATTTACCGGCGTTAGGCTTCCCTACTATTGCGGTGTTTACCCCATTTTTGATAACATTCCCCATCCGGAAGGAATCAATGAGATGTTTAACGACTCCGGTTGCATTGGAAACAAGGGTATATAAGCCCGTACGATCGGCAAACTCCACATCTTCCTGGCTGAAGTCCAGCTCAAGCTCGATCAGGGCGGAAAAGGTGATTAATTGCTCCCGCAGGGTGTGTAATTCTTTAGAGAACCCACCACGCATTTGCTGCATGGCTGTTTGGTGTGAGGCGGCTGAATTGCTGGCTATAAGGTCGGCTACAGATTCTGCCTGTGTAAGATCCAGTTTACCGTTCAGGAATGCCCGCTGGGTAAACTCACCTGGTTTGGCCAGACGCGCGCCTGCTTTAACAGTGGCGTCAATAATTTGTTGCTGGATATAGGGAGAACCATGACAGGATATTTCAATCACGTCTTCCCCGGTGTAGGAGCGGGGGCCTTTGTAGAGGCTGAGTACTACTTCATCGATGATGTGCCCGTTGGAAACGAGGTTACCGAAATGCAGGGTATGACTGGCTTGCTGCAGCAGGTCTTTCCCCGGGAACAGCACGTTGCAGATAGTGTAGGCGTTGGAGCCGCTGAGGCGTATTACCGCAATGGCGCCAAGACCGGGAGCTGTTGCCACTGCCACAATTGTATCATCAAATCCTGTTAATTTCCCCAGCATACCGTTTTAATTTACTAATTCTTAAAGGGCACAAATTTACACAGAATCGGGGCCATCGCCAATTCCTGAAAATCAAAGGTCCCGTTCCAACGATGTTGAAACGGGACCTTTGAAAAATATGCTGATACAGTACTACTCCTGCAAAGTAAAGCGGATAGGGAGGTTGAACTGTACAGAAACCTGGCGGCCATTTTGCTTACCAGCTTTCCATTTAGGCATGGTTTTCACCACGCGCACAGCTTCTTCTTCCAGGCCACCACCTTTTGCGGCGCCTACTGTTTTTACGTCTTTAATGTTTCCTTCAGAATCTACTACGAACTGAACGAATACTGTACCGGAGATACCGTTTTCCTGCGCAACGCGTGGGTAACGGATATTTTTGCTCAGGTACTTGGCCAGTGCTTCCTCACCACCCGGGAAGGTTGGAGGCTGCTCTACGAAAGTGAAGATTTCCTCTTTTGCAGGAGCAGGAGGCGGACCTACCACACCGGTACCTTTACTGTCTTCCAGCAATCCCGGATCAATACCGTTTGGATCACCGTCTACAGTTTTAGTGCTGATGGCTTTATCTTTAATATCCTCATGTTTCGGAGGTTCCTCATCCGGTGGTACTTCATTATCCTTCTTAATTACAGGAGGAGTGAACTGTACTGACGGTTTTACCGGTGGTGGTGGTGCAGGCGGTGGAGGTGGCGGAGGTGGCGTTTTCGGATCATCCGGTAACTTCACATCCTCCATCTTAATTTCCTGGATCACCGGCTTCTTCGTGTTTTCACCCTCAGAAGCTTTAACCCACTGTGATATCATATACGTTGCAAAGAATATTACAAACAATGACGCGGTTCCCAAAATGGCATTCCGCACACGCTTATTATACTGTCTCCGCAAATCGTACGCCCCATAATCCTTGTTCCTGCCGTCAAACAGGATATCAAGAAAATCGGACTTTAAGACTTTAGCAGAATCCATTGTTGTTGTTTTATGATGGATGCAAAAAAATAAATTAGTTATTTAGCCGGCGGAGCTGCAGGAGTACTGGGAACACCGTTAGCTGCTTCTGTAGACTGTATCCATTTTTTATCCTGGTCACTGATGTCTACGGTTGCGTAACGTTGAATCCTGTTGATGGCCATTTCATCAAGAATATCTACGAAATTCTTGTAGTTAGCTTCATCATCAGCTTTAATAATCACCACAACATCTTCCGGTTCACCTTTTGCATTTCTCAGTTTGGACACTTCATCCCTTTTCCTGATGATTTCATCTCTGATTCCTCCGGTGTTGGCAAAAGATGATGCCTTGAAGAAATCAGGATTAGCAGAGGCATTCGGGTCTTGTGCCAAACCTTCGTAATAGTAAACACGATTATCTTTTCCGAGTAAAATGGTCAGGGCCGTACTTTCTTTTACCTTGTTCTGGTCCTTTTCATTTTCGGTATCCTTTGGCATGATCAAGTCCATTGTTTTGGGCTTGGACATGGTAGTGGTCAGCATGAAGAAGGTAATCAGGAGAAAACCTAAATCCACCATTGGTGTCATATCCACACGGGTCGACTGTTTCTTCGATTTCGTTCCACCGTGTTTCTTTCCACCGCCACTACTGCTGGTATCCATTTCTGCCATAGTAGCCAATTTTTTTAGTTCTTAAATCAGCAGCCTTCCAGGTCAGGAAGTATTTACTGCCGTTTACTTCTTAGGTGCATTTGCCTCTTCCCAGGCAGCTGTACCCTTGGGTGCTTCTTCCAGGTTGGTAACCAGGTTCAGCTTCTGGATATGCTTCTTTTTGAAGGTATCCAGGATTTCCTTGATCTTGGGATAAGGAGTCTGGTTATCTGCTTTAATACAGTATTTCAGCTTTGCAATGCTTCCGCCTTGGGCTGCAACACCATATTCGATCCAGGCACCTAACTCATTATTTGCAGAATCTGTAGGTATTCCTTTATCCAGTCCTGATTTTTTACGCTCGTCCTCAGAGAGGGAAAGATATTGTTTCAGGTCTTTAATAGCTGCTCCTACGCTGGCTCCGGTCACAAAGCTTTTAATTTCTTTATCGCCCAGGCCCAGTTTGTACTGCGTGTTCAGATCTTCTATCAGCTTCTTTCTTTTGGGCTGACCATCCATGCTGAAAAACACTCTGCCGTCCTTATCTACTGTGAATAATAACACATCAGAATCAGGTAAAAGGGTGGTGTTAATAGAGGATGGGGTAACTACTGTTACCGGTTCATCCGGTTTGAACTTAGTCGCCAGCATAAAGAAAGTTAACAGCAGGAAAGCCACATCACACATTGCTGTCATGTCAATGGCGGTGCTTTTCCTTGGCATTTTAACTTTAGGCATCTTTACTCTGTTTTATGATTTACTTTAAATAGATTCAAAACCGCTCAAATTCCATAAATAATCCGCGATTATTTGTGGTTTGCAGCGAAGCTCTGAGTTAAAGTAAAGCCAGACTCATCGATAGCGTAAGTGATGCTGTCAATATTGGTAGTGAAGTAGTTGTACATTACGATCGCAATAGCAGATGTACCGATACCCAGTGCAGTGTTGATCAACGCCTCAGAGATACCTAACGCCAGCTGTGCAGAATCCGGAGCACCACCGGAAGACATTGCAGAGAACGCCTTGATCATACCCAATACTGTACCGAACAGACCCAACAGGGTTGCTACTGATGCAATGGTAGACAGGAACACCAGGTTCTTTTCCATCATTGGCAGTTCCAGTGCGGTGGTTTCTTCAATTTCATTCTTAATGGTCAGGATCTTCTGTTCTGTATCCAGATCAGCATTGGTAACCATTTCTTTGTACTTTTTCAGACCTGCTTTCAGTACGTTTCCTACAGAGCCTTTCTGTTTGTCGCATTCAGCCAGTGCTGCATCTACATTTTTGTTAGCCAGGTGATACTGTACTTTACGTACCAGCTCAGAACCACTGAATTTACCTTTTGCTTTTGACAGATACAGGAAGCGCTCGATCACGAAAGTCAGACACACCAGTAATACTGAAATCAATACCGGTACTACATAACCTCCCTTGTAAACAGTACCAAACCATTTACCGATACCTGAATCTATAGGATGTCCATCGGGATTATTACCCTGGAAGTTGGCTGGATTACCTAATACAAAAAAGAAAAACAGGAATCCTATCACTAAGCAGATAGGCACAGCCAACGTTGCGAACAGGTTGGATGACTTTTTAGGTTGATGAGAAGAAGCCTTAGCTGTAGCTGCAGTCACAGTTGTTTTAGTCTCAGCCATGTTGATTGAAATTTTAGTGTTAAAAATTAAACTATTGTTTGTTAGAAGTTACTATTCTCTTTAAAATGCCCTTCAGCACTCAATTTACTGTTTTAATCAGTGATTCGCAAAGTTATACGGTTGGTCCAAAAAAACAAGT
>NZ_DATMTE010000639.1:0-3882 GCF_035564935.1 Chitinophaga sp.
CCACAGGAATCCATGCCCCAGCAGGATGCCGGCGGGCGTGTTACGGATACGGACCGCCCATTCAGCCTGGTATAGCTGCTGTATTTCTATCAGGAGGCAAACGGCGTAATTGCTGATACCAATTTTCCATAACGGGGTAACCGGGAAAAGAAAGCGGATGCCAAAGAAAATACAAGTGGCGGATAATACATCGCCGCCATATATTCGTACGATACCGGGAAAATACTGGGGAGCCCAACGTGTGGCCAATCCTAAGGGGATATTCAGTAATATAAGGAAAAAGTAGATCCAGCGTCTTTTTGCTGCCATAAGGTGAGAAAAAGCCGTAAATATAGGAAGGAAAATTGAAATATGTGAAGGTTCCGGAGAAAGAAAAAGGGACCAGGGGCCCCTTCAGCAACGCAATAACCCGGGTGATCGGGTTATTGCTGATTATCATTTTCTACGCTGCTTTTCTTTTTTCCGCGGTTGGTTCCGCCTTTACGGCCAATAGCCGCCATGTGTTCGCGATTTCTGCTAACGGCTTCACCGCCTTTTTTGCCTGCAGCACGGGCCTCTTCGGAAGTGAATTTATGGGCAACACCTTGCTGGTGTGCAGCCTTTCCTCCTTCTCTTGAAATGGCACGTTGCTGTTCAGGGTCCATAGAAGCAAATCCGCGTTTACTGTGTTTACTCTTCTGATCGGAGTTCTTTTCCGAAGCATGGTTCACCGGTGTGGCAGTTTGATATCTGATGTCTTCCATAATCCTGAGGTTTTTTTTAGTGATAGTAGTTAAACATTTACAGGAAGCTGAACAAGTAATGTGCCATCACGTGTCAGTTAAGCTGGTAGCGCATTTGCGCCGCACCAGGATGCGGAGTAGGGCAATACATTCCACAATCCATAGAATTTTCCACACACTTTTTATTGTCTGTTCTACAATTTTTAAAGGAGAACTCTCTCATTTTCCGTGGCTTATATTTTGTTTCCACATCAACGTTATTCTATTCTTAACCCATCTAAATTTTTATGTCATGGCAAAGTATTCAAAAGAATCGCAGCACAAAGTGGAAGAAAATATGAAGGAAATGAAGCAGGGAAAACTGAAGAGCGGCAGAAGCAATAAGAAAGTTACCAATCCTAAGCAAGCTATCGCCATAGGCTTGTCGGAAGCAAGAAAAGAAGGAGCGAAGGTGCCTAAGAAGGCGGCTGCTAAAAAGTCCACTCCCAAAAAATCTGCTGCGAAAAAAGCAGCGCCCAAAAAAGCAGCAGCAAAAAAATCTTCCGCAAAAAAAACAACCGCAAAAAAAGCAGCTCCTAAGAAAGCTGCTGCAAGAAAAACTACGGCTAAAAAATCAACGGCAAAAAAATCAACAGCCAGGAAAACTACGGCTAAAAAAGCTGCCACAAAAAAAGCAGCGCCTAAAAGAAAGGCGGCTACCCGTAAAAAATCCGCAGCTACTGCCTGAGTGGATGAATCCAGGAGTGTTTTATCCTTCCCATATATACGAAAACGACCGGCAGCTGAACAGCACCGGTCGTTTTTTATGGTATATGGCTTGCAATATACAGGGTATGGAAAAACACAGCATTACTGTGATCATCAGAGGTAAACCCTACGGGTTGGTTATTACCATCGATAAGGGCGCCCTGGAAACAGCATTCCAGGTGATCCCCGATGTAAGTGAACATGTGCTGGATGAATTTGAACCTCATGGCGCTACCTTTACTGCTGATCATGAAGACACCCTTGAGGGAAGCATCCGAACGGTGGAAACGGAGCAGATTGCCCGCATTATCTGGGAAGATATTCTCGATAAAATGAAATAGGCTTTGTTGCTTCACCACTACGGTTGTACCTTCGCAGCAAAGCGAGTATGAATTGCTATGATGGTAACCGATAAAACCTATAAGAATGCAAACCGCAGGGAGAGAATTATATTTCTGGTAAAACTGCTGGTTTATCTGGGCGTTGTTTATTTTAACCTTGAGCACCCCGTCGTTTATAATAAATTTACATGGCTGTTTAAACTCACCAATGCCTTGTCCTTTTTCCTGGGCGCCAACCTCATTATTTCCCTGGCATGGCTGGTGATCCTGTCGTGGTACACCCGCCGCCGCAACCGGCAGCGGCCTATTGAAAAAGATAATTTTATCCTCGGCATTAACCGCATTTCTTCTGTACTGAATACCATTTTCCTGCTGCTGGCCATCACCTTCGTTTTTGATGCAAATCCCCTGGAATTTGTTACCAGCATCACTATCGTGGCAGCGGCCATAGCCCTGCTTACAAAAGACTATATCACCAACATGATCAACGGCCTTATTATCATGTTCTCCGACCAGTTGTCGCTGGGAGATCATGTACGCATCGGCGATGTGAAAGGCAGGGTAATGGATATTACCCTTATCAACGTAGTATTGCAGAATGAAGACGATGATATTGTGATTATTCCCAATTCGGTGGTGTTTACTTCCATTGTACTGAACCAGTCCAAACAAAATATCAGGAAACTGACCATCGAGTTTGAACTGGACCACAAGCATCCCTTTACGGTCCGCGGCCTGGAAGAGCGGCTGAGAGCCTCCATAGACGCATATTCCCGCAGCTACAGCCCCGAAAGCTTTTCCCTGAAAACAATGGAGATCAAAAAAGATTTCGTGCAGTTTAAACTACAGCTGCTGATGCCGCAAACAAACAGGGAAACCGAACGCCTGATCAGACGGGCACTCAATGTGGAAATAATGGCTATCGCCGAAAGGGGCCTAAACTAACGTCATTGCATCTACGAAGCTTTCCACAAACTGATCTACCTGTTCCTTACTTACATTAGGCATACAGATGATATGCGACCAGCCGCCTTCTGAAGCCAGCTGCCATTTCCGGCGGATGCCTGCAGGCGGGTCGGGAAATACCACCGTAATGGCATCGGTATTGCGCCATGCAGGGATGCCGTTTTCACGGAGTCGTTCCACCGCATAGGCGGCCACCGCCAAGCTATGCCCGGCTCTTTCTTTCAAACCGTTCACACCGAGGCTTTTCAGGGTATACCACAGGAATAGCGGACTATGGCCGTTTCTTGAACCGGTAATGGTGGTGTCCATACTACCGGTGTACGATACGGAACGCGCAATCCTGTCGCGGTTGGACTTTTTCGCTACCACCACACCGCAGGGAATGGGGGAGCCGATAAATTTATGCCCGCTGATAGCGATGCTGTCTGCCCCATCGGCAAAGTCAAACGCCGGGCGCGGCTCCAGGAAAGCGCTGTAGCTGCCGGACAGCGCCCCATCGGCATGAATATAATGATGGGGTATAGCCAGGTGTTTCAGGATGTTCCTGATCCGTTTTACATCGTCCCTTGCCTCCGTCATGGTAGTACCAATATTGGCCAGCATGATCACCGGCAGATGCCTGTTGATACGGATGGTATTCTCCAGGTCGTCGTAATCAATTTCACCATTAGGCAAAGTGCGTATAATGATCCCCGGCATGTTGAGCAGGTGCAGGTTTTTTTGCACACTGTAATGGGTGGCTCCGGAATAATATACCATCCCTTTGGGATACAGTTCACGCGCCAGGTACAGGCCGTATAAATTACCTTCGGAACCGCCATTGGTAACATATCCCCACCAATTGTTCTCCGGCGCGCGGAACAGGTCTGCAAAGAAGGCTACCACCTGTTTTTCCATTTCCCTGGACCCTGCTGCATAAGTAGCCGGCACAAAAGGATCGCCCAGGTTATTCAGCGGGTATTGCAGGAAGGGCAGAAGGGGACTATAATCAAAATCTTTGGAAACAGGATAGCCCAGGAAATCCCTGGTCCGCGTTTGTACCTGTGCTAACAGTTCATTCAGCGCCGCGGCATCTGCTGCGGCCAGCCGGTACTCTTTCATAATCG
>NZ_DATMTE010000640.1:0-11649 GCF_035564935.1 Chitinophaga sp.
CAGCTTGCGGAGGTGGTGAGAAAAAAGCAGAAAATGCGGACAGTGTTAGCACGCAGGAAACTCCCGCAGCAGATAATTCAATGGTATCGCCAAGTGCCAACAAACCGGCAAGCAAAGGCGAAACCCTGATGGCCCAAAGCGATTGCAAAACATGTCATAAAGAAGAAATGAAAGTGGTAGGACCTGCCCTGAAAGATATTGCAGGCAAGTATCCTAACACACCGGAAAATGTGGACAAACTGGCTGATAAAGTAATCAAAGGCGGTTCCGGAAACTGGGGCGAAGTAGCGATGCTGCCACATCCACAGATTTCAAAAGATGATGCCAAAGAAATGGTAAGCTATATCTTATCTATCGGCAAATAACTGATTTCATCATAACTCAATCATCCGGAATGAAAAAATTAATCATGGGCGCACTGATGGTAGCTGCCGTTCTCGGTACTACCGCAGTAAAAGCCCAGAAATTAAATACCCTGTCGGCCAAAGAGAAAAAGCAGGGATGGGTACTGTTGTTCGACGGTACTTCTACCAAAGGCTGGCATACTTACCTGAAGTCGACCGCAAGCCCCGCATGGAGCGTAACAGACGGAGCAATTGGCCTTAACCAGGAAGCTAAAAAGAATGGCGCACCAGGCGGCGATCTCGTTACAGACGCAGAATATGAAAACTATGAACTGAGCTACGAATGGAAAATTTCCCCGGGTGGCAACAGCGGTCTTATTTTCAGCGTTCACGAAGACCCGGCTTTAAGCCAAACTTACCTGTCTGGTCCTGAAATGCAGGTAATTGATGATGCGGGCCACCCCGACGGCAAAAACCCCAAACACAATGCGGGTGAACTGTACGATCTCATCAAATGCCCTACCAGGCCAGCGAAACCAGTGGGTGAATGGAACTCCGCCAAATTAACAAAGAAAGATGGTCACCTTACCCTCTGGCTCAACGGCGTGAAAACTGCAGAAACTACTATGGGCACTCCTGAATGGGATGCATTGGTGGCAAAAAGCAAGTTCCACGACTGGAAAGAGTTCGGCAAACATCCAAAAGGCCACATCGCCCTGCAGGATCATGGTAATGATGTATGGTATCGTAATATCAAAATAAGAGTTCTTTAATTTCCGAATAGCGTAAAAGCATTAACCAAAAAGCTACTGAAGCGGAGATGGGCACTCGCTTATCTCAATACTTCAGTAGCTTTTTGCTTTTTACTTTTCCGATTTTTCATTTTAATTCCCACGTAAAATAACATGAAAGCATTAACCGCGTTTATTGCACTCTTGCTCCTGGCCGGCACCATTTCAGTGCAGGCAAAGCACAAACACAAAGCCAAAAGGGTACTTGTGTTCTCAAAAACAAAAGGCTTCCGCCACGATTGCATCCCTGCTGCCAAAATAGCTATTATGCAACTTGGAAAAGAAAATGGCTTTGAAGTAGACACTACTGAAGACGCCAGCGCCTTTACTCCCTCCAACCTGAAAAAATATGCAGCCGTAATTTTCAGCTGCACCACCGGCGATGTACTCGACAACGCCCAACAGGTGGCTTTTCAGGACTATATCCACAAAGGAGGTGCATGGATGGGTATCCATGCGGCTACGGATACAGAGTACGACTGGCCATGGTACAACAAACTGGCCGGCGCATGGTTCCTGAGCCATCCTAACCAGCAAACAGCCACCCTCAAAGTAGTGGATCATCATCATCCTGCTACAAAAGACCTGCCGGATGAGTGGATCCGTAAAGACGAATGGTACAACTTCAAAAACCTCAACCCCGACGTACACGTGCTCATCAAAATTGATGAAACCAGCTATACCGGCGGTAAAAACGGTGATAACCATCCTATGTGCTGGTATCATGATTTTGAAGGAGGCCGCGCCTTTTATACAGAAATGGGACATGTGAAAGAAGCATACCAGGATCCTGTATACCTGAAACACTTACTGGGTGGCATTGAATATGCCATCGGCAACTGGAAACCCAAAAAATAATCCGTTATAATGAAACGAACTCTCAGAATATTTTTGCTGCTGGCATTGGTGGTAGTAGCCCTGGCAGCCTGTAAAAAATCCCGGCCTGGCAAACCGAAGGTGCTGGTGTTTACAAAAACCAGCGGTTTCCGCCACAGCTCCATCCCTGTTGGTATTAAAGCCATTCAGCAACTTGGACAGGAAAACGGGTTTGATGTAGATACTACTGAAAACGCCGCTAAATTCAATGAAGATACACTGGCCCAATACGCTGCGGTTATCTTCCTTAATACCACCGGCGATGTGCTCAATAACTACCAGGAAGCCGATTTCGAAAGATATATACAGGCGGGTGGCGGCTATGTGGGCGTGCACGCCGCTGCCGACACCGAATACGAATGGGGCTGGTATAATCACCTCGCAGGTGCATGGTTCCAGAACCATCCTCCCGGCGTTCACAAAGCTATAGTTGATGTAATAGAAAAATCTTTTCCCGCTACGGAAGGCCTTCCTGAAAAATGGGAACACACCGATGAGTGGTATAATTATAAAGATGTGGATACCACCACTACTGTACTGCTGAAACTGGACGAAAAGTCGTACCAGGGCGGCACAATGGGCGGCAATCACCCTATCAGCTGGTATCACGATTATGATGGCGGCCGTGCTTTTTATACCGGTCTTGGTCATACAGAAGAATCATATACCGATAGTCTTTTCCTGAAACACCTCGCCGGCGGTATTAAATATGCCATCGGAAAAAACCAGGTGCTCGATTACAGCGTGGCAAAAACCCTGCGTGTACCAGAGGAAGACCGCTTCACTAAAAATGTACTCGTATCCGGTGAGTTCTTCGAGCCAACGGAAATGGCTATACTCCCCAACCTGGATATCCTGGTGGCGCAGCGCCGCGGGGAACTGATGCTTTATAATGCAGCAGAAAAAAGACTTTCGCAGGTAGGCTTTCTGAAGGTATATCATCACACCGATGTTCCAAAAGTGAATGCAGAAGAAGGATTCCTCGGCCTCGCCGCGGACCCCGACTTTAAAAACAATCACTACATCTATGCGATGTATTCTCCTGCAGACACCTCTGTAAACCGTTTGTCGCGTTTCAAATTTGAAAACAACAAACTGGATATGTCTTCTGAAAAAGTAATCCTGCAATTCTACTCGCAGCGTGATATTTGCTGCCATACCGGCGGTTCTATCGCCTTTGGACCAGGCGGACTGCTTTACTTATCTACGGGTGATAACACCACCCCGTTTGATGAACCGGGACAGAAATATGTGAGCAAAGGATATGGCCCTACCGACGACCGTCCGGGTCACCTCCAGTACGACGACCGCCGCGGTTCGGCTAATACCAACGATCTGCGTGGAAAGATCATCCGCATAAAAGTAGAAGCAGATGGTTCTTACACTATTCCAGAAGGTAACCTGTTCCCCAAAGGCACAAAAGGTACCCGCCCTGAAATTTATGCAATGGGTACGCGTAACCCTTACCGTATGTCGGTGGATCAGAAAACAGGTTATGTATACTGGGGAGAAGTAGGCCCCGATGCCAACAACGACGATTCGTTGCGGGGACCCAGGGGATACGACGAAATAAACCAGGCGAAAAAACCGGGCTTCTTCGGTTACCCGTTGTTTATTGCCAACAACAAACCATACCGTCAGTACAATTATGAAACCGGTGAAAGCGGCGCTTTTTATGACCCGCTGAAGCCCATCAATGATTCCCGCAACAACACCGGTTTGAGAGAGTTGCCTCCGGCTACGCCTGCTTTCATCTGGTACCCGTATGCAAAATCGGATGAATTTCCGATTGTAGGCAGCGGTGGTCGTAATGCGGAAGCCGGTCCTGTTTATCACAGTGAATTTTATCCGAAAGAAACCCGCTTCCCGGATTATTATAACGATAAACTGTTTATCTACGACTGGATCCGCGGATGGGTGATGGCCGTAACAATGGACAAGAACGGCAACTTCTCCAAAATGGAGAAGTTTATGCCCAACACTAAACTGAATGCACCTATTGATATGGAAATGGGCCCCGACGGCCGTTTGTATATCCTTGAATATGGCAACGGATGGTTTAGCAAAAATGCAGATGCCGGTCTTTCCCGTATCGATTTCAATGGCGGCAACCGCGCGCCTGTAGCCAATATACAGGCTACGCGCACTACAGGGGGCTTACCATTTAAAGTAACCTTATCTGCTGAAGGATCTAAAGATCCGGATGGCGATAAGCTCACTTATCTCTGGAATTTCGGCAATGGCAGTAAGAAAGAAACTACTGAACCTACGGTAGAATTTACCTACAGCACTGCCGGTGAATATGCGGTATTTGTAGAAGTAGCAGATGATAAAGGCGCTAAAACAAAGAGTAAATCCATAGAACTATACGCTGGTAATGAAACACCCGAAGTGAAGATCAATATCACCGGTAACCAGATGTTCTACTTCCCCGGCAAACCCGTACAGTATACAGTTAACATCTCTGATAAGGAAGATGGCAATTCTGCTGATGGTAAGCTGGATGTGAACAATATCTTTGTAAAGGCAGATTATATCCAGGGACGTGATAAGGCAGCACTGCCACAGGGTCACCAGATCATTACCGGCGCTATTGCAGGTAAAAACATCATGGAAGTATCCGATTGTAAAACCTGTCACAAACCGGATGAAAAATCTATCGGACCTTCTTTCAGGCAAATAACAGAAAAGTATAAGAACGATCCTGCCGCACCTGAAATGCTTGCTAAAAAGATCATCAATGGTGGTGGCGGCGTATGGGGTGAAACAGCCATGTCTGCACATCCCGGTATTTCCGTTGGTGAAGCAAAACAACTGGTGGAATATATTTATTCTATCGGCGGCAACGCACCTAAAGTACCATCCCTGCCCGTTAGCGGCAGCGTTAACCCAACACTGGGCGGTGAAGCAAAAGATGACGGCGTGTTGTACCTGCTAGCCAGCTATACCGATAAGGGTGGCCCTGGTATTAAGCCTATCACCGGCACTGCATCAGCAGAATTGGTGAGCCCTGTACTGGCAGCTGCCGACTTCAGCAAAGCAGATGGCGCTGCTGTATTTGCCGTGGATGGCAAGAAGTTCCTTATCCCTTCCAATACAGAAGGATGGGCTACTTACAACAAACTGGATCTGACCGGTGTAAGCGGCATAGAGCTCGCATACATGGTACAGGAAACACCACAGTCCGGTTTCACGGTAGAAGCATTCCTGGACGATGCCAATGGTACCCGTTTGGGTGAAGTTACCATCGGCCCGGGTGCACAACCTAAAGTGGCCAACAAGGTAAACTTCAGCTTTACCCCGGTAACAGATGGCAAAAAACACAACCTGTATTTCCGGTATAAAGCACTTGATGCTGCACAGAAAGTACAGCTGGGTATTGTGTCATTTACCCTGCATTGATAATAACTGGTTTTATAAAAAGAGAAAGGGGCGATATAAACATCGTCCCTTTCTCTTTTTATAAATGACAAAAAAAGGCTGCTTCCAAAAATGGAAACAGCCAGTTGTCTGATTAGGCACTCTTGTTATTTCTTTGGCTTGGCACTCATATAGAACGTGATGGTACCACCATTCATGATATCTGCATGCGTGATATACAAACGGTTCAACGGCGTTCCATTCAGCAACACCTTTTGTACATACACATTTTTATCGCTTTGATTTTTTACATCTACCACAAAGGTTTTGCCGTTTTCCAGTTGCAAAGTAGCCTTGTCAATAGCCGGGCTGCCCAGTGAATACTGGTCGGAACCGGGGCATACCGGGTAAAAGCCAAGCGTAGTAAAAATGTACCAGGCGCTCATTTGTCCGCAGTCGTCGTTACCGCCAAGGCCATCAGGACCGGGGTGATACATCTTCTTCAGGATCATTCTCACACGCTCCTGAGTTTTCCACGGATAGCCGGTCCAGTTATACAGGTAGGCCACATGATGTGAAGGCTCGTTGCCATGCACGTAGTTACCAATGATACCATCACGGGTGATATCTTCCGTTTCGGCAAAAAATTTATCTGGCAGCTCCATCGTAAACAGGGAATCGAGATGAGTGGTAAACTGTTTTTTACCGCCCATCATGGCAATCATTTCATCCGGGTAGTGAGGCACATATAAACTGTAGTTCCAGGCATTCCCTTCAATAAAGCCCTGGTCGTGCGTTTGCAGTGCATCAAAATTTGTTTTGAAAGTACCATCGTTCAACTTAGGACGCATGAAACCTGTATTGGAATCGTATACATTTTTGTAGTTCAGCGAACGTTTAATAAACTCTTCATAAATAGCTGCGCGTCCCAGTTTCTTTGCTACCTGCGCTATACACCAGTCGTCGTATGCGTATTCCAGCGTTTTTGAAACGGAGGAGCCATTTTTGTCTTCCGGGATATAACCTCTGTCGATATAGTATTCCAATCCATCGTAGGTACGATGCCGGGCAGTGGTAACACAGGCATCCAGTGCTTTATTCACATCAAAGGGTGCATTGCCTTTCATTATAGCATCTGCAATTACCGATACGCTGTGGTAGCCGATCATGCACCAGTTTTCATTAGCGTAATGCGACCAGATAGGGAGCATATGCTGTGCGCTTTGTTCGTAATGGTTCAGCATCGACTGGATCATATCCGCATTTCTTTTCGGCTGGATCACGTTAAACAAAGGATGCAACGCACGGTAGGTATCCCAAAGGGAGAAAGTGGTATAATTCGTATACCCGTTGGCGGTATGAATGTTCATATCCAGGCCACGGTAAGCGCCGTCCACATCCATATAGGTAGTTGGATTGATGAATGCGTGGTACATGGCGGTGTAGAAGTTTTCCTTCTCTTCACGGCTCTTTGATTCAATATGAATTTTATTCAGCTCTTTCGTCCATAATGCCTGTCCGTCGCGCTTCACCTGGTCAAAATCCCATCCGGGGATTTCTGCGCGCAGGTTTTTCAATGCTCCTTCGGTGCTCACGGGCGATAATGCAAATTTTATTTTGATCTTTTCGCCAGGTGTTGTTTTAAAATCGAAATAGGCGCGGATCTGTTTTCCTGCCATTTCGGGAAAGTTCTTCGACTGGTCAAACTTTCTCCAGAAGCCTTTGTACACATCTTTAGCATAGTTCTGATGCCCGTATTGTACAAAGGGTTTAGAAAAGGTCATCGCAAAATATTCTATCCTCGTACGTGCCCAACCGTTAGTTTGGCGAAACCCTGTGATGAGGGTATCATTTTCCACACGGATAAAGGTCCATACATTTTTGTTTTCATAATTATAGATGCCCGACATCATATCCAGGATGATATGCGCCTGGTTTGTGCCCGGAAAGGTATACTGGTGAAACCCAACGCGGTTACTGGCGGTAAGCTCTGCGAGGATATTATCATCTTCCAGTTTTACTTTGTAATAAGCCGGTTCTGCCACCTCTGTGCTATGTGAAAATGCGGATCTGTAGCCGCTTTCCGGATGATCTGCCGTACCGGGATTTAACTGCAGTGCGCCTACTGTGGGCATGATCAGGAAATCGCCCAGATCGGAGTGGCCGGTACCGCTGAAATGAGTATGACTAAAGCCTACAATGGTTTTGTCTTCATACTGGTAGCCGGCGCAGTATTTATAAACATCGGGATTATACTTCCCGTTCATTTCGTACGGAATGGTATCCGTTTCGGGGCTGAGCTGCACCATACCGAAAGGTACGGTAGCGCCGGGATAGGTGTGGCCCATCCGTTGTGTGCCCGTAATAGGCTTCACATATTGTATCACATTTTCCTGTGCGGATACACACAGGTATGGAAAGAAAAGTAAAGGTAAAAGTAGTTTTTTCATGCAGGTAGATTTTAGCGAAAATTGAGTACATCCCGAAGAGTCGGGATGAAATATTTCAGTGAACAATGAAAATCGTTTATACGTACACGTTACTTATTCGCTGTTGCTGAAAAAGAATATGGATAAGCAGCGGGTTCTGTTCCTCTTGATTTCTCAGGAGTAGCGCCCATTTTAAATTCCAGTGTACCGCCTTTCTGGAGGTCCTGGTGGCTGATCCAGTTCTTTGTATATGGTTGTCCGTTTAAGGATGCCTTTTGCACATACAGGTTGGTATCGCTGTTGCCTGGTGCGTTGATCACCATTTTTTTACCATCTTCGAAAGTCATGGTGAGTTTGGCGAACAGCGGTGTACCCAGTACATATTGTTGGGTACCCGGACATACAGGGTAGAAGCCCATTGCGGAGAACACGTACCAGGCGCTGGTTTGGCCATTATCTTCATCACCACAGTAGCCGTCGGGAGTAGCCTTGTACAGGCGGCTCATTACCTGGCGGATCCAGTATTGTGTTTTCCAGGGCTGGCCTGCGTAGTTATATAGATAGATCATGTGCTGAATGGGTTGGTTGCCATGTGCATACTGTCCCATGTTCATGATCTGCATTTCGCGTATTTCGTGGATAACGGTGCCATAGTAGCTTTCGTCGAATACCGGTGGCATATTGAAAACGGAATCCAGCATTTTGGCGAACATTTCGCGGCCGCCCATCAGTTTTGCCAGGCCTTGTACATCGTGGAATACAGACCAGGTATAATGCCAGCTGTTTCCTTCAGTGAAGGCATCGCCCCATTTGAATGGATTGAACGGTGTCTGGAATTTACCATCCTTGTTTTTTCCGCGCATCAGTTTTGTTTCCGGATCAAAGAGATTACGGTAGTTCTGGGAGCGTTTTTCAAAAAGATCGATTTCTTTTTTCGGGCGGTTCAGTGCTTTTGCCAGCTGGTAAATGGTAAAGTCGTCGTAAGCATATTCCAGGGTACGCGCAGCATTTTCATTTACTTCCACATCGTAGGGCACATAGCCGAGCGAGTTATAATATTTAACACCCAGGCGGCCTACAGAGCTTAACGGGCCTTCATTTTCCGTATTCTTCAGAATAGCTTTATACAGGTTATTGATATCATACCCGCGGATACCTTTCAGGTAAGCATCGGCGATCAGCGATGCAGAGTTGGAGCCTACCATGCAATCGCGGTGACCGGGGCTTGCCCACTCCGGCAGCCAGCCGCTTTCATTGTAAGCGTTGGATAACCCTTCCATAATATGCGAACTGAGTGTAGGATACATCAGCGTGAAGAAAGGATGTACTGCACGGAAAGTATCCCAGAACCCGTTATCGGTGAACATGTAGCCGGGTAATACCTGGCCGTTGAACGGGCTGTAGTGTACGATCTCGTTCTTTGCATTGATTTCATAGAACTTGCGCGGGAACAGCATAGTGCGGTACAGGGAAGAGTAAAAGGTGCTTACCTGTTCGCTGGAACCGCCTTCTATGGCCAGTCTGCCGAGTTCTTTATTCCAAATGTCTTTTGCTTTCTTACAGGTAGCGTCAAAATTATCCTGGCCGATTTCGCGTTGCAGGTTTAATTCTGCCTGTTCAAAGCTGATGAAAGAGGAGGCTGTTTGTATACCTACCTTCTCACCTTTCTTTGTTTTGAAGCCTACCACTGCGCCGGTATGATCTGCCTGCAGTTCCAGCTGGCCTTTCACCAGTACGGAATCGTGCCAGATATCGGCTACGATAAATGGCTTATCAAATTTGATGATAAAGTAATTTTTGAAGTTGGAAGGTACGCCACCACTGTTTTTGGTAGTGTAACCAATGATCTTCTTTTCGTCCGGTAATATTTTAATATAGGAACCTTTATCGAAGGCATCTACCACGATGAAGGCGCTGTCGGTAGCCGGGAAGGTAAAACGCAGCTGTGCAGCTCTTTCTGTGGGCGTAATTTCCGTAGTAACGTCCGGATCAGCGAGGTATACGCTATAGTAATATGGTTTTGCAACTTCTGATTTGTGGGAAAACCAGCTGGCACGTTTATTCTGGTCGAATTTTACGGTGCCTGTAACGGGCATAATGGCAAACTGGCCATAGTCGTTGATCCAGGGAGAAGGTTGGTGCGTTTGTTTGAATCCCCTGATCTTATCAGCGGTGTATTGATAGGCCCAGCCATTTCCCATGGTATTGGTTTGTGGCATCCAGAAGTTCATGCCCCATGGCAGGGCAATAGCAGGATAGGTGTTCCCGTTTGATAAGCTTACCTTAGAATCAGTGCCCATCAGGGTATTCACCCATTCTACCGGTTCAGCAACTTTATTTACCGTTTGGCTGTATGCGCCATGCAGGCAGAATAAAGCGGCTGCTAACAGTCCAACTTTTTTCATGATTAGATATTATATACAACAAAAATGATCCTTTTAGCCAGCATCACACTCGCCGTGTGAAGATACCGTGAAATTTTAACAAAATCGATTTAGCACAGGTACAGAAAAAAAAGATTCAGCGAATCCTTTTCCCGTTAAGCTCCAAAAGCCGGTATTAAAAGTATAACTATTTTTTCAGCAAATACAAGTATTCAATGGTTTTTTTATAAGCGGCGCCGGTGTTCAACCCGGCCATTTTTCCAGCCGGCGGAATAACGTGGCTCAGATCCTGCTTTTCAGCAGCCGGGCCGGTTGGGCATCCGGCGCAGCATAGCCGGCGCGCTATCCTCAGGCCGATCCCCGCAGGATAAATTTCCCCGGGATCTCCACTGCCGTTTTCTTCATGGGGCCGCTGTTTTTGTCCAATTGGTGCATTAGCAGGTCTATAGCAGTTTTGGCGATACCTTCTATCGGCTGTTCTATCACCGAAATACCCGGCGGGTATAAACGGAAGATATCATGATCATCGAAACACAGTACTGCGATATCGTCGGGCATTTTCAGCCCCATCCTGGCTATTACTTCCAGTCCGAGGATACCCAGGTAATTAGTAGAGAAAAAGATGGCATCCAGTTCGGGATTGGCTTCTATAAAAGACTGCAGCTCATTCAGGGAATCTTCCCGCTGCCGGTGATACTGCAACTGCAGGATATGTTTCTTCTTTACCGGGATCTTATGTTCTTTCAAAGCGGTGGTATAGCCTCTCAGGCGTTCCTCTATCTGTATCAGCTTCACGTCTACCATCACAAACCCTATTTTGGTAAGTCCTTTCCCTATCAGGTGTTTCATTCCCTGCTGCACGCCGTCGAAATTATTGATCAGCACATAAGGCGTTTTGATTGCCGGAAAGTAGCTATCCATGAGCACTACCGGCTTATGTTGCTGTACCAGGTGCTGGATTTCTTTCTCCATTCCCGGCGCCGGGGTGATCAGGTAACCGTCAACCATCTGCCGGCCAAGCATACGGATCAGCTCTCCGCCTTTCTGGGCGTTATTTTCAGTGCTGCAATACACCACGTTGTAACCTCTGCGCTCAGCTTCTGTTTCTATGGTTTTAGCAAGACTTGCAAAAAAGCTTCCGGAAATGCTCTCTACGATCAGTCCCAGGGTTTTGGATTGCCCTGTCCGGAGGTTCACTGCCATACGGTGGGGTTCATATCCCGACTTTTCAGCCACCTGCATAATCCGGGAGGCTACTTCGTCGCGGATACGCATTTGTTTCCCTTTTCCGTTCAATACGAACGAAACCGTGGAAGGGGCCACTCCGGCCATTTTTGCAACGTCCTTAAGGGTTAATCGCTTCATTTATAGTGATTGGTTTTGGCATATATGAAAATGAATCCCCTGAACATTCCCACATATCCTTACAGTTATTACATATTACAGGGCTATGTTACTCTCTGAC